>CAZEQV010000372.1:0-3429 GCA_964514435.1 uncultured Verrucomicrobiota bacterium | reverse complement strand
GCGGTCAGGTTCGAGGAGCCGGTAATCACCGCGCCCGGTTTGTGTTCGTTGAATCCCTTGGGACGGAAAATGTAGAGCTTGGCGTGGAGGCGCTTGGTGGGGTGTGCCCGCAACTCGATTCGCTTGCTGAGCACGTCCTCAACGAATTGCAGGACACCGGCCTCGACTTCCCGCGAATAGGCGGCGGTCTGGATGTCTTTGCGCAACTCGGTCTTGAACTCCTCCAGCGCCTTCGTCGGGTCGGCAAGGAACAGCAGCCCGCGCTTGTGGTAATCCGCCATGATGGCGTCCACGTTGATGCCGACGAGGATGCGAATGTGAGGAATCTGCTCCAGATACGGGCGGAGGGCGAAGTAACCGGAGGCGCGGAGGTAGCCGACCACGGCGTCAAACCACCGCAAGTCAGGGTTATTCTCAAAAACCCCTTTGAGTTTCTTGAACAGCGTTTGCTCCCCGACGTTAGTGAAGAATCGAGTGGACATATGAGCCTCACGGTTGCAGTGACGGTGCAGCAATGGTCCAATGCGCTGTCTCCAAAACTATCAGGACACGGCATCAGCGACAAGATGTTCGGCGAAGTTGTTTCCTGCAAAGCGTGGATCACCCGTGTTCGGGGCGGGAGGCCAGCCAGTCTTCTAGCGTTGCCACGCGGTCGGGATGTTGCCGGCTGCGGGCGAGGAATCCGGTGCCGTGTTGCGGCATCGGGTCTTGATCCGTGGGTTGGTATCGCAGATCGACGCTCCAACGCACATGGTCGGAGTTGTTGGGCGTGGACATGTGCAGCAGCCGGTCATTAAACAGAATCGCGCTACCGGCGTTCATCGGGATCCTGAGAATCTGGCGGCCTTTCACATGTTCTTCGCCGATCGCCAGGAAGCCCGTGCCGGAATAGGTTTCCCTTTCATGCTTGATGACCCGTTTGGTGTGTGTGCCGGGTATCAAATGCAGACAGCCGTTTTCTGGCGTCGAGTCCACCAACGGAATCCAGACCGTGATCACAGGATTGGAGTTCGCGTCGGGCCAGTATGATTTGTCCTGATGCCACGGCACCGCGCCAGCGGCGACCTTCGGCACTTTGGGGCGAACATTGTAGACCGGGTTGGCGAAGATTTCCGGTCCGATCAGCGATTCTACGGCGTCGAGAATCTTGGGGTTGCTCATCAAGACAAAATATCCGGGCAATCTGTCCCGCCAGCTTCGTCCGTACCTGAGAAAATCCTGATCCTTCAGTTCTGCGAACAACTCCGCCAGCCGATACTTGAATGGCCGATGCCTCAATGAGTCCTTAACCTTGCCGTCGCGCAGTAGCTCATCTGCGATCATGTCCACCTTCTGTGTCATGGCGGCGCGGGCAGGAGCGAGGTCGTCATCGGTGAGCAGGTCGTTCAACAGTACATAACCGTGGGACCGATAGAAGCTGACCTGATCAACCGTAAGACTTCCGCCATGCTGGACTGGGCGCGGAGTTGTTTGCATGGTCTGCATATACGCAAAAACACCGGCCCTGCGCAACCTGCATTACCACTCCGGCTCTGTTGCAGCGGATACGGCATTTAGAATGTGAAACTGGCACCTGCTTGGAAGTTGATTCCGGCGGCAGGATTGTAGGCGGCGGCTTGCGCGCCGCCGGGACCCGTCGAGACGGTCGGGAATGTTTCGTAGAGCTTGTCTAAAAGATTGTTCACATTGACGAACATGGTCATAAATTTCCACCGGTAACTGGCGCGGGCGTTGACGACCGTGTAATCGTTGCTGTCAAAATCGTTTCGGAGATCGTTGTTGCGGATCTGATCGCGCGCGTGAATGGCTTCCAGTGTCAGGAACAGCCCGGTGATCGGTTCCAGTGTGATGCCGCCGGTGAACTGCCACTCTGCGACCAGCGGCAGTTGATTTCCGTCGAATGCCCCTCCATCAAACTCCGTGTCCACGTACGCGGCGGTGGCATAGAGATTGACCCATTTGACAGGCTTGGAATTGAGCGTCAACTCCACACCTTGCCGGGTGCTGTCAAAGTTTTCATTCTGGAAATTAAACGGGTTGAACAGAATGTCGTCCCGCACATCGCTGTAGAACCACGCGACGCTGCCGGAGAGCATCACCGAGCGATGGCAGCGGGTTCCGATCTCGATTGTTCGCGCATCCACGGGGTCAATCGTTGGGTTGGCGAAGAACAAGGCGTTGCCGCCCGAGCCGGCCGCGCCAATGTCGAATCCGGTCGGGAGCCGGTACGAGCGCGACAGCGTCAGCCAGGCGGTGGTGTTTTCGATCATTTCCCAAGTGGCGCCGAGTTTGGGACTCCAGACATCGGCGTGCCGGTCTTCATCCACGGCCGGGCTGAATGGCGACAAAGACACGACATCCCACTCGCGGTGATCGAACCGGATTCCCCCGATGAGCGCGAGGGTTTCCGTAATCTGGTAGGTGTCTTGCACGAACGCGCTCACCGTCCAGTTGTCCGCGCCGGTGATGAATTCCGAGCCGAAACTGTTGAACGTGCTTTGAAAATCCTGCTGAATCGCTTCGACGCCCATCGTCAGCATGTTGGAGCGACGCGCGACATCGGAGCAATACGTCACTTGCCAAGTTGTACCGAAGTTCGGTTGCTCGATCGTGCCGGTGCCAAAATTGCTGAAACTCTCGGTGTCGAAGGTCTGGCCGTGAACCTTGCCGAGAACGGACCAACCACTGTCAAAGTTCTTCGCGTAGTCGAGCATCGCCCGGTGGATCGTGTTTTCGAAAACGAAGGTGTTGATCCCAGCCTGCCGGGGATCGTCTTCAAATTGTTTCTCGGTGAGCACGCCGGGATTCTCCACCGTTTCATCGTGGAAGAAGTATCCCAGAGTGAACTTGCCGGCCGCGGTGTCGAGGCTTGGCTTGACGTGCGCCGACCATGCCCGGTAGGCGCTGGATTCCCGCCAGCCATCCCACTCGCGGCGGTCGCCGCTGGCGATGTAGTCGAATTCTTTGACGTGCCCGCTGAGATTGAGGTTGCCAGTGTAATAACCGAGATTGCCGCCCGACGCGGTGAACGTGCCGCCGATGGGTTTGTCCACCGGTTTTCGGGTGATGATGTTGATGACGCCGCCGATGGCGCCTTCCCCGTAGGTGGTGGAGCTGCCGCCGCGAATGATCTCGATGCGTTCAATATTGTCCATGGGCACCGTGTTCCACAGGTACGGCACCGTGCTGTCGCCGGCGTCGTTCACGCGCATGCCGTCCACGAGGATCAGCGCGCCGGTGCGCTCGCCGTAACCGCGAAGGCTGATGTTGCCGAACTGGCCAAAGCCGACCGTGTCGAGCGCGGTGAGGCCGGTTTGCTGGCGGAGCAAGTCCGGCAGGCTGGCGGCCGGTGACGCGGCGATCGGGTCGCGGGTCAACACCGTGACGTTGGCGGGGGAGGTTTCGGGCGGGACTGTTTCGTCGGGCAAG
>CAZEQV010000371.1:0-3430 GCA_964514435.1 uncultured Verrucomicrobiota bacterium | reverse complement strand
CCTGACAGGAGATCAGCCCGCGATGATAACCGTCCGCGGGAACTTCGACGCGCAACGGCGGCTGTAAATGGATCGTTGGCATCCGGTGACGTTATTGTAGGCGGGGGTGCGCGAAGCGAATTGACGTGAGTCAACAAACTTGGCCATTGATTCGATTAGTCTGCCGAGATAGAACATGAGATATGGAAGGCACTGTCGCCCGTCTGTCACGTCGCACGTCGAAGCGCTCGGTTTCCCCGCGATGATGCGCGCGATGACCTGGGTCAATGATGTGTTGGAGAAATGATGCCCGCTATTCGCCACATCTACATTTCACCGGGGCACAATTTCCGGGGACATCATGGGGGGGCGCCGGGCGAGCATCCGATTCTCGAAGTGAACAGCGTCGAGTGCGTGGCCGGCAAGGGTCTGGTGGGCGACCGGTATTTTGGCGAGAAGCCCGATTCGAAAGGTCAGATCACGTTCTTCGCCCTCGAAGTCCACCGGGAGCTTTGCGAGAAATTCGGCCGGCCCGAAACCCCGCCGTCCGTTTACCGGCGCAACGTCATCACCGAGGGTCTCGACCTCAACGCGCTCGTCGGCAAAGAATTCGAGCTGCAGGGCGTGCGGTTTCTCGGCACGGAAGAATGCCGGCCCTGTTACTGGATGGATCGGGCGGTTGCACCCGGCACCGAGGAAGCAATGAAAGGCAAAGGCGGTCTCCGCGCCAAAACCCTCACGAGCGGCATCCTCCGCCGCGAGACGACCGGGTGAACCATCGGTGGAGGCCTCGTACCGATGGAACGGCACGAGGCCGGTCATTCACCGCAGCGCGTCGAGGCTTGCGCCGAAGTTGATGTGGAAGGCTTGCCCGCCCAACACCAACGCCGGCACGGATTTCACGCCGGCTTTTTCGGCTTCCGCCAGCCGTGCTTTGTTTTGTCCGAGGTGGACGATCTCCACGTCGTACCGCGCCCGATCGAGGGCGTTGGCGACGTTGTGTTCCGCTGCCACGCATACCGGGCAGCCCGCATGATAGAATATGGCTTTGGTTTTCATGGCCCGAACATGGCACAGCCGTTGGCGACGCAACAGAGGGCACAAAACGGTAACCGGCTGACGCCATACAGTCCGCGTGCTACGCTACCGCCATGAAACCAAAGCGCAACTATCTGAGCCTGCCGGAACGCACGGCCTACCGGCGGTTGGAGGACGTGGTGGGTTGCAAATGGTCGGCGGCCATCGTGGCGGCCATCGCCCGCGGCGTCACCCGGCCCGGTCAACTCGAGCGCTACATTCCCGGCATCTCGACCAAGGTCCTCAACGAACGATTGCGCAAGCTGCTGAACTACGCCGTGATCACCCGCGAAGAATTTCCCGGCAAAGTGTTGCGCGTCGAATACCATCTCACCCCCACCGGCCAAAAACTCGCCGCCATCCTCGATCAGTTGCGCGAGCTGGACGAACAACACAAACGAAAGGCCTTTTGATGGCCACGGACCAACATGGCCGCACCATCAACTACCTGCGCGTCTCGCTGACCGACGCGTGCAACCTGCGCTGCGTCTATTGCATGCCGGAGCAGATGACCTTCCGCCCCGGCAGCGCCCTCCTCCAAGACGACGAACTCCTCACGCTCATTCGTCTTTTCGCCGAACTCGGCTTCGAGAAAATCCGTTTCACCGGCGGCGAACCGACCTTGCGCCGCAACCTCGTCGAACTCATCCGCGCCACCGCCAACACGCCCGGCATCAAATCCGTTGGCCTCACCACCAACGGCATCCTCCTCGACTACCTCGCCCGGCCACTTCGCGATGCCGGGCTCGACCGCGTCAACGTCAGCCTCGACACCTTGGACGAAGCCCGCTTCCGAAAAATCACTCGCTGGGGCAACCTCCGCGATGTCCTTGCCGGCATTGAAGCCGCCGAGCGGGCTGAATTGCGCGTCAAAATCAACGCCGTCCCCGTTCGCGGTTACAACGACAACGGCGACCTCGCCGCTCTCGCCCGGCTCACGCTCGACCGGCCGTGGCAGGTGCGATTCATCGAGATGATGCCTCTCGGCGGCATCGCGAAGTTCCAACAAGACAACGTCATCACCGAAACGGAAATTCGTCAGCACCTCGAGCAAACCCTCGGCCCGCTGGTGCCGGAAAACAACGGCCAACTCGACGGCGAAGCCCGTGTGTACCGGCTGCCGAAAGCCAAAGGTACAGTCGGCTTCATCAGTTCCGTGAGCAATCCCTTCTGCGCCGGCTGCAACCGGATGCGGTTGATGGCCGACGGTGTTTTGCGTCTCTGTCTGCTGCGCGACAACGAAGTGGATTTGCGAAAACCGTTGCGAGCCGGTTGGAGTCGCGACCGTCTCAAGACTTTCATTCGCGACGTCGTCCACCAAAAACCGTGGGGACACGGCCTTGCCGAACGCCAAAT
Organism: uncultured Verrucomicrobiota bacterium; assembly: GCA_964514435.1. Taxonomy (GTDB): domain Bacteria; phylum Verrucomicrobiota; class Verrucomicrobiia; order Palsa-1439; family Palsa-1439; genus CAZEQV01. Next base: position 1,018 of record CAZEQV010000371.1, on the reverse strand, counting down.
CGCTACAAACCGCGCCATGTCGGAAATCGGCGGGTAGCCATAGATTCACACGAATGCTCACGAATTGCCGCGAAGAGACATAGCACAGCGGAGTCGCAACCAAAGAGTGGGACGACCATCCTGGTTGTCCATAAACATGGAGCGGGCAAGCTGGAAGCTCGCCCCACTGTGTACGAAGAGATTCTGTTTTTCAGGCAACATTTTGCCGGATAGTAGTGCAAGAATTGCTGTTGGGAGAGCGCAATCGCGATGATGTCGTGAAGGATTCACCACGAAACCGGGTCCGACAAAAGGCAGTCATCCTCCTTTTTCCATGATATATCGCCTGCCGATATATCACGGGTTTCCGGGCGCGACTTCTCACTGGAGCTTTTGCTGAATGGCGGCGGCAAGGTCGGCGGGGACGTTGGAATGCGGAGAAGCTGTCGGCTGTCAGCGTCCAGCCTTCGGCCTTCCGTATTTGTCATCCTGAACGGATCTCTTTAGCCACGGATGCACACGGATGTTCACGAATGACTACCGGTAGGGACGGACAGACGGACCGTCCGCCTTCCCGATTGTCATCCTGAGCCTGTCGAAAGCCGAGTTGGACGACACACCGCACGCTGTACTCCGGTGGCAGACACCGACGGCAACGATCACCACCTCAAAGAGAATTGTCAAGAAGCCGAAATTCACTTTGCGATCGGATTACAGAGAGTCGCCGGCGGCGAGGCCTCGGCGGAAGGCCGATTCTTGGGACTACCATGACGACTCAGCCGCATCACAACACTAGTAGTTTAACTCCGTGGTCTAAGCTTGCTGGTTAGTGGTAGCTTAACTGCGTGATCGAACACGTGCTAGGTAAACGCATCGCAGCACTCCGAAAGAGCAAGGGGTTGTCGCAGGAGAAACTGGCGGAGAAGTCCGGTTATTCGGTCGAGTTTGTCAGTTTGGTCGAGAGTGGTGTAAATGCCCCCTCGGTTGCGGGACTGGAGAAAATTGCCAAAGCACTCAAGGTCTCAATCAAAGATCTATT
>CAZEQV010000370.1:0-3432 GCA_964514435.1 uncultured Verrucomicrobiota bacterium | reverse complement strand
TGGCGTCATGCGTCTGAATGCCGTCACGCGCGAACTTCTCGGCGGCAACCATCTCGGCGCAAGCAATGAACGAGGCTATCAAGCCACTTGGGCGGTAGATGTCGCCCCCTTGCCGGGCGGAAACGTGTTGGCCGTCGGCCGGCACACGGCCGCTTTCCGCGTCAGCTCGGATGCGTGGTTTCAACCGCGGGAAACCGTCGGATTCATCAAACTTTACGGGAGAGATTTTGCGGAAACGTTCACCACCAGCATACCGGATGCGGATTTTTTCATGGTGACCCGGCAAGGCAACCGGTGTGTAATCGTGGGAGCAGCCCGGACAGGTCAGGCGCCGACGAAGAACGCCGTGTTTCAACACGCTTTCGGCAAACAGGACGGCTACCTGCTGGTGGTTGACTGTCCGTAAGATAATGGACACGTCCCGCGCTAAATCGCGCACCGCAGTGCGTGAAATCGCGCATCCACCCATCACTAACATCATCCAGCCCCACCGGTCTTATCGCAAGCACTTCTCCATATGTTAGTTAGGCGATTGCCAGCAGGGTTTGGCATAGCCATTGCAAATACGAGCCGTTGGAGGACCAGCCAATGGCTGAATATATTTACGGCAAGAAACATTCACAACAAACGGCACCGGTCCATCAACCGGTATCGGCGATTCAATCCAAGCCCGGCGGCAAGCTGTTTGGCATGACCATGATCATGTCGGTGATTGGGTCGGTTGTCATTTTGGTCTTGGCCATCTCGTGCGCCACGATTGACCGCGTGATCCTCGCGCCGCCCATGATACCGGGCGCGAAGTACGTGGGCATGGAATCCTGCGGTGTTTGCCACGAGAAACAAGTCAAGGATTTCAAACTCACCGGACATTCCCGCCTCCAACTCCGCGTGCCGGAAGGCGAAGAAGTGGCCGGTCTGGCATGCGAGGCCTGTCACGGTCCCGGCAGCTTGCACATGGATGCGGGCGGCGAAGGCGGCGTCCATATCCTCAGCGGCAAACAGGTCAACCACGCTTGCATGCACTGCCACCTTGAGGTCAACGCCCAGTTCAGCCTGCAACACCGGCATCCGCTTAAAGAAGGCTTGGTTTCTTGTTCCGACTGTCACAACGCCCACGGCGCCGACATCAAAAAGCCCAAGGGCATGGCCGTGGCCCGCACCCATGATGAATGCGCCAAGTGTCACCGCGAACAAGCTCGCCCGCGGGTCTTTGAACACGAGGCCATGCGAGAAGGCTGTTCCGCCTGTCACAATCCCCACGGTTCCATCAACGAGAAGCTTCTTACGGAGCGCGACAACAATCTCTGCCTGAAATGCCACGCGCAGGTCGCCAACCCGGGCATCAAGGGCAGCACCTACATCGGCCAGTTTGATCACACGCCGTTCTTGCGGCGCGGCACCTGTTGGAGCGCCGGCTGCCACGGCGCGGTTCACGGCTCGGACGTCAACTCCCATCTCCGGTACTGAGGCAACATGAAATATCACACTCGCTTCTCACTCGTCCTTGCATCATGGCCTACCGTGTTCACGTTGCTGGCTGGCTCCGCCATCCACGCCGCTGAAGAGAAGAAGGACACGCTCGATGTCAACGTGACACCCATCGTCACCTACGTGAGCGTGGACGGCAACAAGGGCCAGTTCCGGCAAGACAACTGGATCACCGACGGCATCTCCGGCGGAATCGAATCCGCCCGGCTCAGCAAAATCATCAACGACACCACGACGCTGGACATCGAAGCCGTCGGCATCTTTGAAAGCGAACGCTACGAAGTGACGCTGTCCCTGTTGAAGAAGGATGTTGGTTTCGTGCGTGCCGGCTTCAAGCAATTCCGCCGCTACTACAGCGATACCGGCGGGTACTACGAGGATTTCACAAAGCAATCGTTCGAGTTGGATGAAGACCTCCACATGGACGTCGGCAACTTTTTCATCGAGTTCGGCCTGACCTTGCCGGATGTTCCCAAGATCGTCATCGGCTACGAACGCCAATACCGCGACGGCCAGCAATCGCTCTTGTCCTGGGGCACCGTCACGCAGGGCGGCACCGACCGCAACATCTACCCCTCGTACCGGGATGTGGATGAAACCGTGGATATCTTCCGGGCCGGCCTCGAACGGGAACTGGGAAAGTTCCGCATCGAAGACCAGTTCCGCTACGAGATTTTCAAGTACGACAACACTCGCTACGAAAAGTCGGTCAATCTCAACAACTCCACCAAACGCCGCGTCAATGTGTACGAACAGTATGACCAAGACGCCTTCTTCAACACGTTCCTCGTCGAAAGCCATCTGACCGACGCCCTCTATCTGTCGCTGGGTTATCTCTACAACAACTTGGAAGGCACCGGTGATTTCCAAGTGCAGACTCCGCCGCCGCTCGTGCCGGATGACCGCAATTGGAACACGCGCGCCCTCGACACGGAACTGAAGTCGCACGTCGTCAACCTCAACGGCATGTACACCATCATACCGAGCCTCCACCTTTACGGCGGCGTTCAGGCTGAGAAGACCGACACGGATTCGTCTGCTGACGCCCTCTTGGCCAACGCCCCTTCGCCCGCCACGCTCAATCTCATCAACTCCACCTCTGATAAGACCAGCCTCCGCGAATCTCTCGGCTTGCGGTTTACGAAGATCGCCCACACCACGCTCTACCTCGAAGGGAAACTCACCCAGGAAGACATCGGTCTGGAAGAAAAGGAAACTGTCAACGGCGCGCCCGGCTTGAAACGCGACACCGACACGGATGTCTCCCGTCAACAATACTCCGCCGGTTTCAACTCCTCGCCCATCCCCAAGCTTCACATCGCCGGCCGCTACCGTTACACACTGAACAAGAATGACTATGACCACAACCTGGACAACCAAAACGGCTACTCCGCGTTCATCACCGCCCAGGATTTCAAGACCGACGAGATCAACGCCAAAGTCACCGTGCGCCCGACCTCCCGAGTTTCCCTGTTCCTCCAATACCAATACATCGCCACCGACACCGACACCGAGACCGACAGCATACCCTTCCTTGCCCCGGGCGGCTCGCTCCAATCCGGCGACTACAACGCCAACCTCGTGAGCGTCGGCGCCACCGTAACACCCATCTCCCGTCTGTTCGTGACCGGCACCTTCACCTTGATGGATTCCGCCACCGACACCTACTCCAACGATTCAGCTTCCGTCGCTCGCTACAACGGTGACACCTACGTGCTCTCGTTGATGACCGGCTACGCCTTCGACGCCAAGACCGACGGCACGGTGGAGTACACATTCGCCCGTTCCCGCAACGAAACCGACCAGCCATCGTTGGGACTGCCGCTGCAACTCGACAACGAGTATCATGCCGTGATCGTTTCGCTCGTGCGCAAGATCCGCGAGAACATCACCGCCCGTCTCCGCTACGCCTACTACGAACGCGACGAAGAAAGCGGCGGCGGA
>CAZEQV010000369.1:0-3441 GCA_964514435.1 uncultured Verrucomicrobiota bacterium | reverse complement strand
GGTGCCGAGCTTGCCCACGCCCAGGCGCAGGTGCTCGCTGGCCTGGCCACCGTGCGACTGGAGATAGGTCCGCTCCTGGAGGAGAACCTTGACGCCGCTGTCGGCACCGCTCAGTGTCCAGGTCGCCTGCGGCCCTTCGAACGCGTCCCGATATTGAGCACGCGCCGGCCCGCATATGCAGACGACGACCACGCCCGCCAGCCAGGCAGCATGAGTGGATCGGCACTGGAAGGAAGCTCGTTGCACGGCGGCCCGAAGTCCGGCGACCTCGGCTACTGCGACGAACAAGGCCCGTGCCTCATCGCGCATGTGTTGGTCGAGGGATTTGACATCGGCATCCGCACGAAGCACGCGGTGGACAGCGTGACGTTGGAGGACGTGCTCGTGCGCGGCCAGCGCGTGGTCGGTTTCCTCAACGACGGCCAGTGCATCAGCCTGCGTCAATTCCGCAGTTTCAACAACGTGCCGGCCTACCGCAACGTCGCCGGGGCCAGCCTGACGGCGCTGATTGACGCTGAGCTGACCGGCTTCGGCGGTGCGGCGGCGTTGCCGGCCATCGTCAACGAAGCCGGCCTGTTCGCCCGCAACATCCAGACCACCGGCTACCAGCAGGCGATCCACGGCCGTGCCGGCGTGGCGGTGGACGAGTTTGTGTCGCACGAGGTCCTCAGCCTGTTCCCGTCGGCGAAGAAATCCCTGAACCTGCCGATCAAAGAAACGCCGGTCGTCCCCTGGGACCCGGTGGAACAGTGGACCTGCGTCACCAATTTCGGCGCTCCCCGGCCGGTCACGGTGACGCGGCTGGCCGACGGCAAGAAATACGACCGCACCGATTGGGCGCCGGTGCTGCAGCAGGCGATTGATTCCGGGGCGACGACGATCTACTTCCCGGTCACCACCGCCGAGTACGGGTTCTACGGGCCGGTGCGCCTGCGGGGCAATGTGCGGCGGATCATCGGCCTCGAAAACACGCTGGGGAAACACGTGGACAGCAACGATGAAAAAACCAACTACGACCCCAAGTTCCGTCCCGTCTTCATTCTCGAAGATGGCGCGGCGCCGGTCGTGGTGTTCGAGCGCTTCGACACGTGGTACACCGCGCCGCGGTTCGAGCAACGGTCGAAACGGACGCTGCTCATCAGCAGCATGTCGCTGTACGATTTGGAAACGCAGCCCGGTAGCGGTGATGTGTTCCTCGAAGATGTGCGCGGCAAACAGGTCACCGTCAACCAGTCCGCTCTCTGGGGCCGGCAAGTGAACCTCGAAGGCTGGGAAGAACCGCGCATCAAGAACGACGGCGGCACCGTCTGGATTCTCGGCTACAAAACCGAGAACGACAACACCGTCCTGAGCGGGTTGAACGGCAGTCGCAGCGAGATTGTCGGCGGATTCATCTACGCCAACAAAGACAAACTGCCGAAGAAACAGATGTTTCTCTGCCGGGATTCGCTCCTGTCGTTCACCGTCGGCGAGTGGGTCACCAAACGCAACGCGCCCTTCGACATCATCGAGGAAACACGCGGCGGCGAGACCAAACGTCTGCTAAAAAAGCAGGCGCCACCGCGCGGCACCGGCAGCATGATCCCGCTCTACAGCAACCGGCCCGAGTAGCCGCCGCGGCGTGGTGTGTCGGCTCTGGAGGGCGTCAGTCAGGCTCACAGCGGCCGCTCGTTGCTGGCGGTTGGCGGCGCCGGGCGCCCGCATGGGCGCCGCGGCCCATGCGGGACGCCTCAAGGCGAGCTGACCCGCAGGCGCAGAAAGCGGGCCGGGCTGCCGCTGATGGTCGCGCCGTGAATCGCTTTGTTCGTCTGAATTGTGCCGTCACTGCCAATGTCTTGGATCGTGATGTTGTTCGTACTCCAACCGCCGGTCACACTGTCGCTGACTTCCGGGGTCAGTGTCACATCGGTTGCGTTCAGGGCGCGGGTGTACCGCAACGTCAAGTGATCGCTTTCGACAACGGGTCCCGGCAACACGTTCGCGGTCTTCGGTTCGAGGCCGAGCGCGTATTCGAGCAGATTCTTCAAGCCGTCGCCGTCCGGATCCGCCGTGTCGCCGCTGATGGCCGGGTCAAGCAATTCGGCCGCTGTGAACTTCGCCGCGCGCCACGCATCATACGGAGCGTCGGCAATCGTCACGACGGCGGCGTTCGGCGCGCCGACGTTGTAACCGGTGCCGACCGCCAACGACAACGCGACTGTCTCCGTCCCCTCCGGCAATTCGTCCGCCACCGGCGCAATCGCCACCGTCGCCGTATTGCTGCCGGCTGCGATGAGCGCGGTTCCCGAGATGGCGGCGTAATCAGTGCCGTTCACCGCGCTGCCGCCGATAGTCAGGTTCACGGTCAATGATTGGTTGGTGTTGCCGGCGCGGGTGATGGTAAACAAACCGGGATCGGAACCGAATTCAGCCGCGGCCGGGTCGGTCGCGGCGATGGTCACCACCGGCAAATCTTCGATGGTCACGTTGCTGCTTGCCGGCGCGCCCACTGTGTAACCGCTGCCGGCCACGGCGGTGATGATGACCGTTTCGTTGCCTTCGAGCAACGCATCCACCAGCGGCGTCACCGTCAATGTCGCCGTGAATGAACCAACCGGTATGGTGACCGGGCTGGTGAGTGTGGCGTAATCCACTCCGTTGTTGGCCGTGCCGGTCACGGTGAAGTTGACCGTCAACGCGGCGTTGGTGCCGATGTCGCGGGTGAATCGGATCGCGCCGGTATCGGAACCGACTTCCGACGCCGATGGATCAATGGCCGTCACCGTGATCAACGGCAACGGCGTGGATTCGTCGTTGTCGGCAATCGTGACGGTGGCGGTGGACGGCGAACCGAGTTTGTAAGCGGCGCCGGGAATGGCCAGCAGTTTGAGCAGAACGGTCTCCGACAGTTCCTCCGTCTGGTCATCCACCGGCGCGACGGGGATGTCCACGAACGTCTGTCCCGCCGGGATCGTGGCGGTGGCGCCGAAGTCGGCGAAGTCGGCGAATCGGGCCGCGGTGCCGAGCACTTCGAACGTGACGGTCACCGGCGCTGTAGTCGAGCCGGTGCGGCTGATGCGGAAGTTGCCGTCGGTCGGGCCGGTCTCGGAGGCGTTGGCCACGGTGGCGTTGACGGTGATGGTGTTCGTGTCGTCGTCGAGGATGGTGTAGGTGTGCGTGGAGGGTTCCTCGATGACGCCGGTGCTGGGATTGAGCAAGGAGATCTCAATGGTCTCGTCCGCCTCGGAGGTGGTGTCGTTGACAATGGCGACGTTGAAGGCGCGGGCCGAGATGCCGTTGGTCAGAGTCAGCGTACCGGACGTGGTGCTGTAATCCGACCCGCTCGTGGCGGTGCCGCCGGTCACGTTGTATTGGACGGTGATGGTGCCGGTGGCGGTGACGCTGGAGCGGATGACGATGGGTTTGGAGGTTTTCGATTCGCTGTCCTGCGACGCCGGGAAC
>CAZEQV010000368.1:0-3454 GCA_964514435.1 uncultured Verrucomicrobiota bacterium | reverse complement strand
GACGTAGAGCGACGGGTCATCGGACCGGACATGAACCAATCGTCCGCGCAAGTTTTTCAGCGCCGTCAGGGCCACGCCTTCGCCCTCGTCGCTGAACCAGTTGCCGCCGATGCCGAACCAGGAAAAGCTCCGCGCCTTGTCGGGCACGTACTGCAGCGCGTGAAGCAGCTTGGCGCTTGTCCATCGGAACTTGTTCAAATCCGCCACGGCGCTGCGGGGCATGCCGGCCGCCTCGGGATAGGCCTGCGGATCGCTGCCCATCGCCGTCTCGGTGTTGAAACTGTAAAGCCAGCGACCATACCGGGTCATGCCGTACGCCGTGATCAATTCATAGCTGGCCGGCATCTTCGTAGGGCTGCCGCCGTAGTCGTGGTCGCACACGCCGTCAATGACCTGCGGCGCGGCGTCAATCGTGTCTTTGTAAAGCTGGCGGAACCCCGCCCAGTGATCCTCGCTGGGACGATTGCCCCAGCCGGCGATGAACACCACCTTGTCGCCGGCCGCCTCCTTCATCGCTTTTCCATAGGCGAGCATCGGCTCGACGTAGAGCTTGAGCATTCCCTTGCCGGACCAATAAGTGAACTGCGTTTCGTCGTACACATGCCACGGCGTGAACGCGGTGTATTCCTTGCCGTTCTCCGCCGTGTAAGTCTCGCCGTCCTTGACGCTGTCCGGCGGGTTCAATTTCTTCGCTTCGGCGCGCCATTTCGGCGGAGACCAGCTCTGGTACGGCATCGCGTAGGGCATCGTCCAGCCGCCCTTGGCATCCTTGCCCCGCCGCCATTCCTGCAAACTGCCGGCCCAGTTCCACCGCGGCGCGTTGAAGTCCCGCGTCCACTTCAAGTACGGCGCCACCTGGCCGTCCAACTTGATCGTCACTGCGCCACCTTCTTCGGCCTTCGATTCATCGAAACACTTCGGATCAAAATTCTTGCGGTTGATGTTGGCCCAGTTCAAATACGGCTCGTTCCAAAACTCCAGATACGCGGTGCGACCGTCAGCCTTCACCGCTTCGCCGAACGCCTTGCCATCGGCCGCGTATTTCTCCTGCCAAGTCGCATCCGTCAACCGTTTGCTGGGGCCGGTGCGGTCGCCGATGGAATTGATCATCATGTGCGTGATCGCGTTGCCGTAAATAGGTTTGTCCTGATAACCGCCGTGGTTGATCCGTCGGTCCTGCGCCAGCCGGTAATAGCCCGCGCGATCCTTGTTCTGACCGTCCACCGTGATTTGTTTGAGATTAAACGCGCCGAACAAGCCTGCCGGCACCATCATGGTCCCGTTCACGTCCAGCATCTTGCCGGTCACTTCCACTCGTGCCGTGGCCGGTTCCCTCTTCGTTGCCGGCAACAGCGTGAGACCCTTGACGCTGAAACTGACCTCGCCCACGCCCAACGGATTCACGCAGCCAATGGCCACTGCCGCGATTTGGTCGAGATCCAGCACCATGTTCTCGTCAAAATGACTCCCACCGGCGGGCGACATGTAATCGGTCGTGGAAAAAACCGCGAACTTTGCCACGCCGCGATTCTCAGCTTTTGTCAGGTTGGCCGCCCAGCCGGCATAGTACCAGGAACCATCGGCCTCTTTGACCGCGAGATAGACACCCGCGTCCGACCGCGGAGTATCCGTGCTGACGAATACCTCAACGCCGTCGAACGCTCGCAGATCGCGCGGCGCTTCGAACGAATGAACGAACCAGCGCGCGTTCGTCCAATTCGTCCGCTTCTTGCCCATGTCCAACTTGATCTTCTGGCCGCCGTCCACCAACTCGGCGCCGTCGAATTTCTCTTTGGCCAAGTCCATCAGCGGTTGCGCGTTCGAAAACTCAATCATGCCGGCGATCATCAACCCGGTCATCCAAGCTCTGTTCATCATGGTTCCTTTCATTGCCAGTCCGGTTTCGCGGACAAACCATCGTGCACCTTGCGGATGGCCGCGCTGACGTGTTCCACGTGCGCATCCGTCCACTTCTGATTAACTCCGATGGCGATACAACGTCCCAAAATCTGTAACGTTCGACCCAACATGTCCGGTTTGTATTCAATCGGACGATGCGCGGCAGTCCACGGCCAGCCAGTCGGGTCGCTCGTGCGTTTCTGCATCACATAGTCCCAAGCGTTGTAGATATGACGGTCGGGAATCTGTTTGTTGTAAATCGTGGCGTTGGACACGCCTTCGGCCTCCAGCGCCTCGCTGAATCGCCGGGCCATCGTGGCCGTGCGCAGAAAAAAGGCGAAGGTAATGCCGCAATCTCCTTCCGCATCCGGCAGCGTTTGCAGTTTCACATGACGCAGCCCGGCCGCGTTGTGGCGCAAAGCGCGTTTGACCTGCCGGCAGCGTTCCAAGATGCCCGGCAGCTTCGCAAACTGCGCCAGCGCCAACGCCGCCCGCAATTCGTCCATCCGGTAGTTTTCCCCCGCAAACGTCGGCCAGTCTTCGTTCTCCCGCCAGAACTGCAGCGCGGAATCATGTTTCACGGCGGCGCGTTTGAAAACGGTCTCATCGTGCGTGGTGACCATACCCCCTTCCGCGGCAGTGATCATTTTGTAGTGTTGCAGGCTGAACGCACCGGCATCGCCGATGGAGCCCAGGCGGCGTCCCCGGTAAGAGCCGCCGTTGGCTTGGGCGCAATCTTCCAGCACTTTGAGGTCGTGACGACGGGCAATGGCCATGATCGCGTCCATGTCGCAAGGCGTGCCGCGCATGTGAACCGGTATGATGGCTTTGGTGTACGGCGTGATACGCGACTCTAAGTCACCGGGATCCATGGTCAATGATTCGTCAACCTCCGCCAGCACGGGAATCGCTCCCACGGACAAACAAGCCGCTGCCGTGGCAATGTAGGTGTAACCCGGTACGATGACCTCGTCGCCGCTGCCGATGCCCAATCCCACCAGCCCGGCAATCAAGGAACAAGTGCCGCCACCGCCAATGGCCAATGCATACTTCACCCCGCAGAAATCCCGGTAAGATTGTTCGAGCCGGCAGGATTCGCTCACGTCTGGCTTGTTCAGGAAGCGGAACATTGTCTTGCGCCGCAGAACGGCGGTGACGGCGGCGATTTCTTCTTCGCCAATTTCGAGCACACCATGCAGCGTACCAGGCAGGGGCGCGGGAACCGATTTCGGTCCGCCATCAATCGCCAGCGTCACAGGAGCGGTCATGGAGGTTGTTTACCAATGAACTTGCTCAAATACCAGCCCGTGCATCGCACTTGTAGCGGTAAGAGCGCACGCCAAGTTTTGATGGGCTGCCGCGGGTGCCGGACTTCCGATTCGTGCCTTCTCCCGGTGGCGCAAGCGTCCCGGCTGGCGCAGCGACAGGCTCCTCCTTCACGCTCTCTTCTCGTGAGTCTATTCGCACAGATGCGTGCAGCCACACGATTCCTCCCTCGTTCCCTAGCCTGCATATTTCACCGGTCTTCAGGTTGCAGTGACTGCGGCATCGGTGG
>CAZEQV010000367.1:0-3457 GCA_964514435.1 uncultured Verrucomicrobiota bacterium | reverse complement strand
CTTCCGTATATCGCGCCAACACATCGCTCCATTGCACCGGCGGAGTTTGACGAAAATCTGCCGCCATGATTTCGCTCAGTGACTCGATCCGGTCGCCGGCCTGGCCGGCCAGAAGCGAATCGAGGCCGGACTGGAATTGCACGCGAAACACCGCGTAGAACACCGCGGCCAGCATCGCCAGATTCAGAAAGAACCACAGCAACACGCGGGCGTATATGGGAAATCGCAGCTTCATCGGTCAGGCATCCGGGTTGATGAGCATGTAACCGGCTGCGCGGACGGTCCGGATGAACCGGGGCTCCTTGGGATCGTCTCCGAGCTTCTTCCTCAACGCGGAGATGTGTACGTCAATCGAACGGTCGAAGACTTCGTAATGGCGGTCACGGATTTCTTCGAGGAGTTGCTCGCGCGATTTCACCCGACCGCGTGCCCGTGCGAGGCTGGCAAGCAGTTCGAACTCGACGGGCGTGAGCGTGAGCGGTTGGTCGCCGAGGACAGCCGTGCGCGCGCCGGCGTTGATGCGCAGCGAACCCACGACGAGTTCGGCCGGTCCCGTCTCGGGAATCTTGCCGGTTTGAGAGGCGCGGCGCGTCACCGCCCGCAGGCGCGCGAGGAGTTCGCGCGTTGAGAATGTTTTGGGCAGATAGTCGTCCGCGCCGATTTCCAGTCCGACGATGCGGTCGGCTTCGTCGCCGCGAGCGGTGAGCATGAGCACGGGCACATTGGAGGTTTTGCGGATTTGTTTGAGGACTTCGAAGCCGTCCATGCCCGGCAACATCACATCGAGGATGATCGCGTGCCAGGCGGCGGCGCCGGCTTGGGCGACGCCATCGGGGCCAGTATGCACAGCGGTCACGGCGTAGCCCATGGGTTCCAGGTAATCGGTGATGAGCCGGCAGAGCTTGCGGTCGTCATCAATCACCAAAATGGGGATGGAAGGTTCGTGGCTGTTCATGGCGGTGCGCTGACCTGATGATAGCGTGTTGGCAGACCAATTTCGCGTCTTTTACATTTCCTTAACAATTTTGCCGGCACAGCCACACGAATCCTTTACATTGGTGGCGTCTACTATGGTAAAGGATAATTCGGTGACATGAACCACAACCTCAAAAGGAGAAACACCATGAAAAAGTTCCTGATAATCACAACGCTGGCGGTATTGGCGTCAGCGTTTGCCGCCGTGGCCCAAGATGCCCCCAAGGGCGAACGCCCGGCCGGTGCGCGTCCCGGTGGGCCGCGTCCCATGCCGCCCTTGTATGCGGCTTTGGATGCGAACAAGGATGGCGTGATTGACGCCACGGAGATTGCCAACGCTTCCGCCGCCTTGAAGACGTTGGACAAGAACAATGACGGGCAACTCACGCGCGAGGAGTTGATGCCGCCACGGCCGGAGGGCGCAGGTGAAGGCCGCGGTCCTCGTCCGGAAGGCGAACGCCACGCGCCGCCGCCCCCGAAGGAATAGACATCCTGTCGAATCAAGAGCCGGGAACGCGATTGTCACGTTCCCGGCTTTTTCGTTTTCGGCGGCCGGGCGCGTTGGGGCTTGTGAAGCGGTGTCAGGCGCGCGCGGCTTCCCACGCCGCTTCTTCGGGAGTGAAATACCGGACGCGGACTTTCTTGTATTCCTTTGTGGAATACAGCGCCCCACGTTGGGTGATGCCGGTCGTGTCGGCGATCGCGGCCAGTGTTTGTTCACATTCTTCGACGGACTTGCCGTGGACCATCGTAAAAATGTTGAACGGCCAGTCGGGATAACTGGGACGCCGGTAACAATGGCTCACGGCGCGGAACGCGGCCATTTTCTCGCCGGCCCGCTCAATTTCCGCATCGCCTCCGGGCACGGCCCAGACACCCATCGCGTTGGCGCTGAATCCCGCTTGGCGGTGATGGAGAACGGCGGCGAATCGTCGCATCTTGCCGGTGCGAAGGAATCGCTCATGGATGGCTTGCAGTGCCGGTAAGCTCACTCCGATTTCACTGGCGAGATCAACGAAGGGCGCCGGGGTGATTGGCAAATCGCGTTGCATCACTCTCACGAATTGGACATCGGATTCCGTGAGCGTGTCATCGCCGCTGCGATTTTTCTCCGTGTAGGCCGGTGTGTCTTGGTCGTCCGGTTGGGTTTTCCCGCCCACATCGAATCTCACGCCGATTTTGAACAGTTTGAGCGTGGGCAGCAATCGCGTGGACAACGCGCCGCTTTCACGGTGAAGAATGTCCACAGTCTTTGGCAGACCCAGCCGGCTCAGGGGCGAAACGGCGATCGTGTACCAGAGGTTGAAATCGTGGTTGCGAAGGTAATTGTGGCTGACGCCGGGATGCTGGTTGATGATGGCAGCCGCCTCGTCCGCGCGGGCGGGTTCCACTTTCGCCGCGACCAACGAAGAAGCATAGCCGAGACTGCAGGTGTCGAAGATGGCGCTGATCTGGCGGATGATCCGGTCGGATTTGAGTTCTTGGATGCAGGCCAGCGCGTCGGGTTCCGTGGCGCCGATTTGACGGGCGAGTTCGGCGAATGGCCGTTCCACACAAGGGAGACCGGTTTGCAGGACGGTGAGAAGTCTGGTTCGGAGAGATTCGTGATCCATGGCAAATGGCCGGTAGCGTCAGATTTTTTCCTCGCCGGTCGCGATGCGTTGCAAACGGGCGCGGTTGATGATTTTGACGGTGTTGCCCCGGTAGGTGAGGATTTTGTTTTCGTGGAGACGACGCAACAATCGCGACAAGGTTTCCTTGGTGGTTCCAATCATCTGCGCGAGGGTGGTTTTGCTGATGTTGATTTTGATGGTTGGGCCAGAGGGGGACGGCAGGCTGAGGATGTAGCTGGCGAACCGTGCCGGCGCTTCCTTCAACGTGAAATCTGTCAGCGCGTCCCGCATTTCACGCAGCCAATAGACAAGCGAGACATAGATCTTGAACATCAGTTTGGAATCGGTGGTCAACAACCGGCGGAATCCTTGACCGTCTATTTGAATCACAATGGTGCCAGGGCTGAGAGCTTGGGCCGTGGCCGGATACTGGTTCATGAATATGGCGGCTTCGGCGAATGTTTCTCCCGCTTCGACCACATGCAGCACGCGTTCCCGTCCGTCGGGTCCGGTGCGGAATATCTTCACGGTCCCGGCCACGACCGCGAAAAACCCCCGGGCCTGTTCGCCTTCGTGGAAGATCGGATCGCCCTTGCCGTAGTCATGTTTGTGGGCGATGCGATCCAATTCCGCGATCTCCCGATCATCCAAATCGGCAAACATACGGCAAGTCTTCAGACGAATGTGGAGGTTCATGAATCCGCGCCTTCTACACCACACCCCAACCATTGTCGAGCGCGCGGGACCATGTTGAAATAGCTGCTTGCCACAAAACCGCTCTCAATGCGATGTTTGATTCCACTCTCTGAGCGATGAGCGGTTTTGGTTTGTGCGCCACGCCATCGCGCGATTCCAGGGGACAGTACATG
>CAZEQV010000366.1:0-3472 GCA_964514435.1 uncultured Verrucomicrobiota bacterium | reverse complement strand
TGCGGAGCGGCTGGGACCGGGGTCGCGATTTTGTGTTGATGCTGGAAATGGGAGCGCATGAATCGGATTTGGCGGCGTCGCGTCGGGGGAACGTGAGCTTGTTCGGGCTGGGTCGAGAATGGTTGCGGCGACCGGTGACGCAGCCGGGCACGTTCTTCTGGCCAGCGGTGGAGAATTTCAACGTGGTCAACACGCACCGCGCCCAAGTCACATCGTTGAAGGCGGTGTGGCCGAGGGACGGCGGCAGGATGCAGCGGATGCGTGTGAACCGGGATGGTTCGGGTTCGGTCAGCATGTACGCCAACAATTTCCTGACGCGCGCCTCGCCGGAGAGCGCGCCGGAGACCGTGGAAGCCTTCGCTTATCCGTATGAACCGCGATCGTGGCGGACAGTGGGCGTGGATTATTCTGGCAGGACAGGCGCGGCGGCGGCGTTGGTGTTTGTGGAAGGTCATGTGGGATTGGCCGATCGCCGGCAGGCTTGGGAGGCGGACCTTGGCGATGTTCCGACAAACAATGTGGAGATTGCCGGGCTGACATTCACCGTGACGACGGCAGGCTCGAAGGCCACGATGCGCGGGACGGTGGTGTATCCGACGACAGCATTGATTGAGTATCAACCACCGCAAGGGGGACGCGGCGGGCGGTTGCAGATTTGGCGGACGAAGCCGGAGAGGGCGGCGGATGTGGATTTGATTGCGAGTTTGGATCGGAAAATGGAGGAGATCAGTTTGGCGTTCACGCGGAAGGTGGAGGACGATGTCGAGGAGGACCTGCGCTTGGCGTTGGATCTGCCGCTGGAGGACAAGAGCAACCCGAGCGAGATCGAGCGATTGAAGCGACAGCATTTGAATTATTTCGCCAAGATGTTCAAGCACACGACTTCCACTTCAATGGGCGGACCGAATCGCCGTCCGCAAGCGGCGGCAAGTTGGGTGATTGTTTTGACGGTTCAAGAGGGTGAGCCGCCGGTGGTGGAGCCGTTGCCGTTCGAGGATGAGAATCTGCTGAAGATTGGCGGGCGACCTGTGTATCACGAGGAATATCTGTTGGAGTTCCGATGAAACGGGTCCTGACACTTTCGCTGGCGATGTGGGTTTTGCGTGCCAGTAGTTTGGCCGCATGGCCGGATGGAGAATGGGTGGTCACGATGCAGGGCGGGTTGCCCATGCAGTCGCGCGAGCAGTCCCGATCGGTTCAGCGGCATGACATGGAGCTTGCGGTGTCCTTTCAGGAAGGCAGGCCGGGTGCGCGAGCATGGGGTTGGTCGTCTTACATGGCCGGGCAGGAGCATCTGGGGGTTGTGGAAGAGTTCAAAGCAGATGGGGATTCGCTCCAGTTGCGGGCGCGGTTGACGATCAATCATCAGCGCAACCGTCCGATGACTTTGGGCGGTGACGCGGTGTACACGCTTGAACTGAGCCGGCAAGGTGACGGTTGGCAGGGAATTTACCGATTGAGTTGCGTTGAGCAGAATAGTTCGGAGGTTGCGCGCCGATTGGAAAAGGCGTGGGGTTGGGGATTGAAGCCGGGCGGGCACGCGTTCATGCAGCCGTTGGTGAAGAATCGGTTGGAGGCATTTTTGCCGACGACGAACCTGACCGGGACAGCGAGCGCGGTGGTGCGGAAGTTGCCGGCACGAGTAACGGGAGCGACCTTGCCGGCGCGGGGGGAGCATCCGCGATTGTTGTTTCGCAACAGCGAACTGGCGGGTCTGCGGAAACGTTGTGAGACACCCGAAGGCAGAAAGATCATGGAGTCTTTGGCCGAAATGTTGGAGCGGCAAGAGAAGGGCGGGTTTGGATTTCACGGATATGCGGCGGAGAACATGATGTTTGGCAGTTGGGCGGCGGGTCATGCGCTGATGTATCAACTGACCGGCGACAAACGGCACGCGGACAAGGCGATGTCGCTCTGCAATGGCGGGTTGTACGGGGTGTACTACTACGGCGGTTGGTGGATTCATTCGTTTCAGGTGATGGGTTTGGCGCTGGCGTATGACATGTGTTACGACGCCTGGCCGGAAGAGTTTCGCAACACTGTGTATGCGTACCTGTACCAGAACAGCCGTGACATGACGATGCGACACGATGAGTGGGACTTGCTGGGAACACGGCGGATTCATGGATTTGCCAATGATCAGGAAGACTTTCGATTGGAGTCGTATCGGGATCATTCGGCATTGAAGAAGCGGTTCTCGGCGGCAATCGCGGCGATGGCCATCATGGGCGACCCGGTGCCGATCTATAAGCCGATGCCTTTTGATTCGGTCAAAACGATCGAACCAGCCTTGGACTACGAGCCGTGGCACGGAACGCCGGTGGTGCCGTTCACCGACGGATGGATGCCGCGCGAATGGCTGGTGAACGGTCCGTTTCGGCGCGGAGCGATGGAGGATCCGCTGGCGGAACTCGGCGGACTCGGCAAGGTGCGAGCCGAAGAGGGAATGTCGGTGATGCACGAGGGAAAGCGGCTGGATTTTCGCCGGTATTATCCTGCCGGGCAACACGACTCGGTGAAGGGACCGCACATTTATCCGCGTGATTGTGGAAGGTTTTGGCTCAGTTCGACCGGTGGCGGTTACTATCCCGGATTGGAGTTGGCGGTGAAATGGAAGGAGCAATTCGGCAAGCGGGTCGGGATCGAGGTGACCATTTACACGGTGATCAACAACGACCGGGAACGTGTGGTGCAGGCGCGTCCGAATTGGGGCTGGAACTCGGCCGGGGTTCGCATGTGGTTGAACGGTGTCGAGGTGAAGGACGGTGATCTGGCGCGGTTGAAGCCAGGACTGTATCCGCTGATGTGTCATGTCCCGGTGACGGGCGGCTACGCCAATCAAGGGCCGCACCTGCGGGAATACACCGCGAAGGATTTTGCCGATGACATGAAAGCGTGGCGAACGGCACAAGATGCGTTCACCGGAACCGGCGCGGGGCTGGGCGAAATGGAGCGGAATCTTGATATTCTGGTGAGATCGGCGCGACGATTTATCGAGACGGAGATTGGCCGGGATGGATCGGGCGGATGGAACGATGCGATTGGGGAAACATTGTTTCCGATGATTCAGATGTATCGGAACGTGACCGGAGTGGATCTAGCGGAAGGCACCGGCGCGCAGGAAGTCATCGCGCAAACCGCGCGCGGGCGGGCCGGTTGGCGGCGAAATGGATCGCTGATGCGAATGGTGACCCATTCGTTGGGGTTCATGCCGTCAAAATACAGGCCGGTGGCAGTGTGGTTGATGGAACAGGATGGCATGAGGTTGCGGCGTCCGCATGAATGCGGGTTGCTGCTGACGACGTATCCGTTTGGCGCGAAAGCGCAGCATCCTGCGGCGGTGTTCACGTTGGCGGGAGATTATCCGGAGCGCGGGTTGACGACGTTTTCCAGCACGTGGGAAGGTGACATGGGTTTTTATGTGCAGGTGGAACGAGCGGCAGCGCCGATGGAATCGCCTTATGCGTTTGGG
>CAZEQV010000365.1:0-3475 GCA_964514435.1 uncultured Verrucomicrobiota bacterium | reverse complement strand
CTGAGCGAAACCGGCATGGAACAGTTGATGAAGGGGTTCAAGATCGTCTCGGCGGAGCCATACAGCAACGCGACGAAACGCGTGGAACACCCGGTCACGTGTCTTGATTGCCACGATCCGCAATCCATGAAACTGAGAATCACGCGGCCCGGTCTGCTCAACGGCATTGCCGCGCTGGCGGCCAGTGACGATCCCTTGCCCCATTTGCCGTCCATCGAGAAATGGCGGAAAGGCGACCGGAAAGAGCCGTACAATCCCAACAAACTCGCGGAACGCCAGGAGATGCGGTCGCTCGTCTGCGCGCAGTGTCACGTGGAATACTACTGCGCGTCCAAGACAACCTTGTTCTTCCCGTGGCACAAGGGGCTTAAAGTGGAACAGATGGAAGCTGTCTATGACGACTACAAGTTCCCGGATGGAACACCGTTTTCCGACTGGAAACACAAGACGACTGGTGCCGAGGTCATCAAGGTTCAGCATCCTGAGTTTGAGCTGTGGAGCCAGGGCGTTCATGCGCGGGCCGGTGTGGCGTGCGCTGATTGCCATATGCCGTACATCCGCGAAGGCGCGATGAAGATCAGCGACCACCAAGTCCGCAGTCCGTTGCTCAACATTGCGCGGGCGTGCCAAACCTGCCATCGCACCAGCGAGGAAGAACTCAAAGCGCGTGTGATCATGATTCAGGACCGGACGAAGAAGTTGATGGACCGCGCCTTGGACGCGGTGGTGGGTCTGATTGGCGACATCGAGCTGGCCATCAAGAATGGCGCGTCCGACGATCAACTCAAGGAAGCCCGGTCACTCCAACGCATAGCACAGTACCGGGTGGATTTCGTCAATGCGGAGAACTCAATGGGATTTCACGCGCCGCAGGAGGCCGCGCGTATTCTCGGCGAAGCGATTGATTATGCCCAACAGGGGCGATTGTCGGTCGCCAAAATTAGACCCATGCAACAAGCCTCTCGAGGAAAGGAGTAATCGAATCATGAAAATGAGCATCATCAGTGTGATCGCCGCGGCCATGACCGGTCTGCACGCGCACGCGCAGGTGGAAGTGTTTGACGACAAGGTTTGGTTTGAAGGACATGAACGCGCCCGGCTTGAGTGGAGAAGGAACAACGTCCTGTTCAATAGCGAGGTGGATGCGGATGAGGACGCGTGGTTGTTGAACCGCCTCCGGTTGGGTATCGGGGTCAAGCCCGCGGAGTGGGTGCGGCTCTACGGCGAGGTGCAGGACGCCCGCGAGATCGGCTCCACCCGCACGATTGCCGGCACGAATCCAAACTTGGAGGAAGACACCGCCGACCTTCGACAGGCCTGGCTGCACGTCGCCAACTACAAGGAGTTCCCCCTGGGCTTGAAAGTGGGACGGCAGGAGTTGTCCTACGGCGACGAACGACTTATCGGCGCATTTGACTGGAACAACGTTGGCCGCGTGTTCGATGCCGTCAAACTTCACTGGCAGGCCGACAAATGGTGGGTGGAAGCTTTTGGCGCGAATGTTATCGCGGTGGATGACAACTCATTTGACGACAAAGCAGACTGGCAGGACGATTTTCTCGGCCTGTATTCCCGTGTGTCGGCGTTGGAAAAGCACATCTTGGATTTTTACGTCCTGTACCGGGACAAGCAAGATGCCGAGTTCAACGGGGCCGGGCGTCAGAATTACACCATCGGCGGCCGCATCCAAGCCAACGACAAGCTCAAACCGTGGGACTACTTTGCCGAGGTTGCCGGGCAGTTTGGACATGTTCAGAGTCCCGGCGGCGGTTTTGGCGAGACCACCGCGAGTTGGGCGCGGCAGCAGGCGCTGGCCGGTGCGATTGGAGTGGGATTCACCTTCGATGCGGAGATCAACCCCCGCGTTGGGATCGAGTACAACTACGCCAGTGGCGACCGTGATCCGACAGACGGAAAAACCGAAACATTCGACAACCTGTTTCCCACAAACCACAAGTTCTACGGTTATGCCGACCTGATGGCGTGGAAGAACGTTCACAATCCCCGCATCACGTTTTCGCTCGCGCCGCATAAGCTGGTGAAAGTGCAGGTGGATGGACACTTGTTCTGGTTGGCGGAATCACAAGACGCTTGGTATCGCGCCGGTGGGACGGCGATTCGTCGGGACGCGACCGGGCAATCCAGCCGGTACGTGGGAGCGGAGATTGACCTGACCGTGTCGTGGAATCCGCACAAGCGGATCAAGGTGCTGGGAGGCTATTCGCATTTCTTTGCCGGCAGCTTCGTGGATGACACCCAAAACCCGACCGCATCGCTCGGAAATGACGACGCTGACTTCCTCTACACCCAAGTGACACTGAGCCTGTAGCGTTCAGGCGTAGTAGCGGTAGTCGAGGTCGGGGAAGATGTTGTCGTGCCATTCCAGCGATGACAGCCAGGGTTCATCTATCGCCCCGGACTTAATCTGTTCGTAGAGACGGTTGAAACGAAGGATGTGGTCGCGTGTCCGCTTTTGAGCGTAGGGGACCGTGGTGCCGGTTTTCATGATGAACGCCCAGTCGCTTGCTTGCGCCAGGAGAAGCTCGCGGGCCAACTGTTTCAGGGCGCGCTCAGTCAGCGGCGCGGGCCGGGGGTTGGCTTTGGCCAACTCGGTCATCCGGTGGGCGATGCCGTGGAGGTGCGGATAAATCCAAGCGTTGGAGTCATCGAGCCAGACTTCCCAGTAACCTTTGCTGCCCCAACTGGAGGCGCAAGGAGTGACGAGTTGCTGGGTGGGGAAACGACGCAGATATTCGGTGGGGGTGGTCAGCACGAGGGACTTGGAGTTGGCGGCAATCTTGCGAATCAGACAGTCGAGAAACTCCGGTCCTTCATACCACCAATGGCCAAACAGCTCGGCATCGTAGGGTGAAACGATGAGTGGCGGACGTTGCAGGGCACCCAAGAGATGCTCCACTTGACGTTCCCGGTTGAACATGAAGTTGCCGGCATGGATGGCGGCTTTCTCGTGTGCCTGGCGGGGAGAATAGAGTTCCTTGTGAGCCGTCTTGCCGGTGATGCGATGGTACTTGATGCCGGTGAAGCAGCGGATGCCGTCCGGATGGATGTAGGGTTTGATGTAATCCAGGTCGAGGTCAAACCCGATGTCACGATAGAAATCCCGATACACAAAGTCACCGGGATAGCCTTCTTCTGAACTCCAGACCTGGCGGGAGGACTCCGGGTCGCGCCCGAATGCCGCCACGCCCCAAGGTGTGCATACCGGCGCATAGACACCATACCGGGGATAGGGATGCCCAAACAGCAAACCGTGGGTGTCCATGATGAACCAGCGGATTTCCGCTTCTTGGAGGTATTTTTCCACGGCCGGCACGTAAGCGCATTCGGGCAACCAGATTCCGGTGGGGTTGCGTCCGAAACATTGCCGGTAATGATCGCGGGCGATGAGAATCTGAGCGCGGATGGATTCGGGGTGTTGCTCCATCATCGGCAGAAACCCGTGCGTGGCCGCGCA
>CAZEQV010000364.1:0-3529 GCA_964514435.1 uncultured Verrucomicrobiota bacterium | reverse complement strand
GACCCACGGGCGTGGAGATGGAAGCCTTGACCGCCGTTTCCGTTGCGGCGTTGACGATTTACGATATGTGCAAGGCCGTGGACAAAAGCATGATCATTGGCCCCATTCGGTTGCTCCAGAAAACGAAACAATGATCCTGACCGGCATCATCACCGTTAGCGACCGCGCGTTTCGCGGCCAGTACGAAGACAAGAGCGGACCGGCACTCAAAGCGTTCTGCGCGAGCCGCGGCTGGAATGTTGTCGCCGAGGCCATCGTACCGGACGAGGAAGCGTTTATCGGTGACAAAACCTCCGAACTGGCGGGTACGTGTTCGCTCGTGCTTCTCACCGGCGGCACGGGCATCGCCGAACGCGATGTCACTCCCGAAGCCATCCGCGCCATTGCCAGCAAAGAGTTGCCGGGTTTTGGCGAGGTGATGCGCGCCAAGAGCTTTGACCGGTTTCCGCACGCCATCCTCTCGCGGAGCATGGCGGCCGTCGTGGAACGCTCGTTGGTCGTCTGCCTGCCGGGAAGTCCCCAAGGCGCCGTGGAATGTCTGGAGTTCGTCGCCGAAGCAATCCCGCACGCCATTGAGCTTGTTCGCGGGGCGCCGACGAAGCACTGACCCTCCCGTTACAGATACCGCAGCACGAGCCGGAAAAAACGCAGCGTGTCGCGCACGGGATGAATGTGGCTGGCTTGCCCCTCGTAAATGGTGCGAATGGGAACCGTCACGATCCGGTGACCCGCCCGGCCGGCTTGAATGAGCATTTCGGTCTCCGTTTCAAAACGTCCCGTGGTCAGTTTCAGCGAATCCACCACGGTGCGCCGCAACAAACGAAACCCGCACTGACTGTCCGGTATGTCTTGCCCGGCCAGCTTGCTCGTCACCCACGATGTGAACCGGTTGGTCGCTCGCCGAACCCGCGGCATATCGTGGGTGGCGCGCATCCGGTTGCCGACCACCACATCGGCCCGGAATTCGTCGGCGGCGGCCACCAGTTTCCCGATCTCAGCGGGATCATGCTGGCCGTCGGCATCCAGCAGCACCCCGTATTCGGCGTCGGATCTCCGGAGATACTCTAGCGCCGTGGCGATGGCGGCGCCTTTGCCGCGATTGTGCGCATGACGCAGGATTTCCGCGCCGGCTTGCCGGGCCACTTCGCCGGTCGCGTCGGCGGAGCCATCGTCAATGACCACCACTCTGGAAACCGCCCTGGCCGCTGCGGCCACGACCTCGGCGACGCGACCGGCCTCGTTGTAAGCCGGTATCAAGGCCAGCACCTTGCGCTCGGGGAGCTTCAACCGTTTGTTCCTTCCCGGTGTTCGCGGGCGCGTTCGCCCGCGGATTCGCCGAACGCCACGGCGGTGGCCAGCGCCAAGTCGCGTTCCACGTCCCACAGATCGTGAAACTGAAACCACTGTTCGCTGTGTTGACTGATGACGCGCTCCATCGCTTGCGCTACCCGCTTCATCACGGACGGCACGGTGTCGCGCGCGCGGTCGGTCCAAATGGGCTCTTCGACAATGTAGCGGAATGTGTCGCCCGTCACACGCACCATGAATACCGGCAACAGCGGCGCGCCGGTGGCCAGGGCCAATTTGACCGGGCCGTTGGGCAACCGAGCGGGCTGCCCGAAAAACTCTATTGTTTCACGAGAGGTCGTGAAATCACGGTCGGCCACCAGCGCGACGATCTCGTTGCGGCGAAGCGCGGCGATACATTCGCGGGCGGCGCGGCCGGTGGAGATGGCGCGTATTCCCCGCGCGGCGCGTTGACGTTGATACAGGTCGTTCAACCGCTTGTTGGGATGCGCCAACGCCACGGCGTTGAGTTTGTAGCCGGCATGAGCGACGGCGGCGGCGCCGAGTTCCCAATTGCCCATGTGGGCGCTTACGACCACGACACCTTTGCCGTGCGCCAACAGGTTATCAAGGGTCTGCGGGAAATTGCCGAAATCCACCAGCTTGCGCAGTTTCGCACTGGGGACATGCAGCAGGCTGAAAAAATCCACGAGATACTTGGCGAAGTTCAGAAAGGTTTCCCGCGCCAGCGCGCGCAAGGCCCGGTCGGACATGTTCACGCCGCCGTACAGGAAAATATGGCGGAGGTTGGAAATCACCGATTCGCGTCCGAGCCCGTCCAGTATAACCATCAGATCGGCGAACCGGCGCGCAACGCCATAGCTCACGCGGCGCGGCAACAGTCGCGCGATGAGCTGCGCGAATCTGAGTTGGAGATATTTCACAATGACGACGGTGCGTTGGAATGGTTGCCCATCAATGCCATCACATCAACAGCCGCATGGTCAGCCGCATAGGGACGTCCGAGACCTGTGGCCGCTTCGCGCATGGAAGCAAGTTTGCGGGGGTCCCGGAGGAAATTGGCCACGTATTCCGCCACGTCGCGGGTTTTCTCGGCCTTGACCGCGACGCCGTTGCGCAACAGAAACTCGGTGTTCTTTTGTTCCTGACCGGGTATCGGATTGATGATGATCATCGGCAGGCGTTTGGCCAAAGCTTCCGCAGTGGTGATGCCTCCCGGCTTGGTGATGGCGACGTCGGCAATTTCCATCAATTCGTGAATGTTCTCGGCGAATCCCATGATCCGGGTGGGGTGCCGCAGTTTCTGGCCTTGCTTCTCCAGCCGCTCTTTCAATTCCTCATTCTTGCCGGTCACGCAGATCATGTTGAACGGAGGCGGCAGTTTGTCGAGTTTGCGGATTACGGACTTCATCGGTCCCAGTCCGAGGCTGCCTCCCATCAACAACAGGTTCGGCAAGCTGGGATCCAAATCCAGCGATTGGCGGACGGCGGCCTTGTCCACCGGCAACCGAAACCGGCTGCTGATCGGAATGCCATAGACCCGCACCCGGTCGGATTTCACGCCTTGCGAAACGAGTGTGTTGCGGATTTCCTCGTTGGGCGTGATGTACATGTCCACGTTCGGATCCGCCCAGTACATGTGCGCCACGTAATCGGTCAGCACACCCACCAACTTGGGCGTGTCCCGATGGGTGGCCCGTTTCCAGGAAGCCATCACGCCGCAGGCGAAGCCTTGTGTGCACACCACCACGTCCGGGCTGAATTCATCCAGCAATCGCTGAAGCTTGCGTGAATTGCCCTTGTTCAACAACTCGCGGATGCGGCGGGTGCGTTCCTTGAACTCCTTGTTGTCGTACATGTACTCCCAGATTTCGGGCGCTGTTTTCAGGATGGTGAGATAAGCGCGCAACGTCACCTTGGACAATACCGGGTTGGCGTGACTGAAGGAATCGAGCAACCTTGTTTCGATGGTGGGATCGAGTCGCCGAATCGCTTCCTCCACGGATACGGCGGCGGCGTAATGCCCCGAGTGTTTGGTCAGGTAAAGGAATAATATCCGTCGTCCCATGTTGAAATCGCTCCGAACCTGTCAAGTCTCGATGATGCTGAACATCACTTCGGCTTCGCTGACCACATCGCCGCCGACCTTGCACACTCCCTTGGCCTTGCCAATCTTGCCGCGGGACTTGCCCATCTCCACTTCGATGATCAACTGATCCCC
>CAZEQV010000363.1:0-3552 GCA_964514435.1 uncultured Verrucomicrobiota bacterium | reverse complement strand
AAGCAACGCCGCGAACTTCGTTTCCCCGCCGATGTGTATCTGGAAGGCAGCGACCAGCACCGTGGATGGTTCCAGTCGTCGCTGCTGACGGCGCTGGCCACGGAGAACCGGTCGCCGTTCCAAACGGTGGTGACGCACGGGTTCCTAGTGGTGCGAGTGGAAGAAACCGGCAAGAAACAGAAGATTTCCAAGTCGGCCGGTCGCCCGGCGAACTCAGAGGACTACGTCAACAGGTACGGGGCGGACATTTTGCGGTTGTGGGTGTTGTCGGAGGATTACCAGGCGGACATCCCGTTGTCGGACGAGATTTTTGACCGGATCAGCGAGACGTACCGCAAGATTCGCAACACGCTTCGGATTCTGTTGGCGAATCTCTACGATTTTGACCCGGTCCGTGATGCCGTGGGAGTGGACAAGCGGGACGTTGTGGATCGCTGGCTGGAGTCGCGGTTGCAGGAATTGATCGCGGAAGTGACGACAGCCTACGAGCGGTTTGAGTTCCACCGGGTCTATCATTTGGTGAACCAGTTTTGCGCGGTGGAACTGTCCTCGTTTTACGTTGACGTGACAAAAGACCTCTTGTACACACTAGCCCCCCATTCGCCCGGGCGGCGTTCGGCGCAACAAGCCATGCATGTTGTTGCGAGCGCGTTGGCGCGGATGTTGGCGCCTGTGATGCCGTTCACCGCCGAGGAGGTTTGGCAGTCGTTGCCGGGGCAGAAACCCGGTTCCATTCATCTGTCATCCTTTCCGGTTGTGGAAGCTAACCGGCGTGACGAGACATTGGAAAAGCGCTGGGAGCAGTTGATGCTCGTTCGCCAAGCGGCCATGAACGAGTTGGAAAAAGCCCGGCAAGATAAGGTCATCGGAAAGTCTTTGGAAGCGGCGCTGCGGGTTGAGCCGGACACTGCCGAGACCAAGACGATGTTGGAATCGTTTGGCGGCACGCTGGAGACAGTGTTCATCGTGTCGGGCGTCGAGGTGGGCGCGCCGACCGGCAAGCCGACCCGCGTCATCGTGCAGAAGCCAAGGGGCGCCAAGTGCGCGCGGTGTTGGCGGTGGAGTGACAAAGTGGGCGTCAATCATGGGCATCCCGATCTATGCGACCGGTGCGCGGATGTTGTGAATGAACTGGCCAAGAAGTGAACCGAAGAAGTGAGACCAGACATGAAAAAGAAAGAAAAAGCCAAAGCAATCAAGAAAACAAAGGGGCTCAAAACCAAAGCGGCGCCCAAAATCGTCAAGAAGGTAGCGGCTGCCAAAGCCAAGGCACCGGCCGCCAATAAGACGGCGGTCAAGGCAGCCAAGATTTCCCCGGCGAAAGCGAAATTGAGAACTGCGACTGTGAAAGCGGCACCCGTGGAGAAAGAAGCGCAAGAACCGAAAAAGGCGAAGTTTACCAAGGAAGAACTGGCCAAGTTCCGAAAGTTGTTGTTGGAACTGCGCGATCATTTAATTGATGGTGTGAGTTTTCTTGCCAGCGACAATCTGAAACGGTCCAATCGCGAAGTCTCCGGCGACCTCAGCGGCTATAGTCTGCACATGGCGGATGCCGGTACCGACAATTTTGATCGCGAGTTTGCGTTGAGCCTTGTGTCCAATGAGCAGGAGGCGCTTTACGAAATTGAGGAGGCGCTCAAGCGCATTGAACACGGTCAATATGGCCTCTGTGAGATGTGCGAGAAGCCGGTCATGAAAGAGCGCCTGGAAGCCGTTCCGTTTGCGCGAATGTGCGTGCATTGCCAGTCCGGCATGGAAAGGAACCGTCGTCGCTCGTATCAGACCGTTGGCATCTTTACCGAGTCAGCCGAAGACGGCGGCGATGGCGAAGACAGTGAGGAATAGATCCGTGTGAAGTTGCCGGCGACCATTTGCGCCGTTGTGGCCGCGATTGACCAGCTCAGCAAGTGGCTGGTCATTCGCATTTTGGGGGAGAACGAAGTGGTGGTGGTGTGGGATGGATTCTTCCGGTTGGTGCATTGGCGCAACACGGGCGCGGCGTGGGGAATGTTTCAGGGGTTCAGCCTGATTTTGATCATCGTGTCGGTGGCGACGCTGGCCGGGTTGGTTTTGTTCCGTCACTCGTTGCATTTGGAGATCAAACCGGCTGCTTGGGGGATTGGACTGATTGCGGGTGGCATCGTGGGGAACTTGGTGGATCGCGTGCGCTTCGGAGAAGTCATAGATTTTCTGGATTTCCACATTGGCACTCATCATTGGCCGGCTTTCAATGTTGCCGACAGCGGCATTTGCGTGGGCGTGGCGATTTACATCATCTCCACTTGGAACGCGGGCAAGACGAATGGCTCAAACTAAGTCTTGTGCCAAGGGGTACATCACCCGTTTCCGCCCCTCGAACCTGGCCAGCGTTCGGCAACCCACCCGGTCCAGCCAAGCCTCCACAAGCCCGAACTGCAAACCGACTTGCTCTGGCGCGTGCGCGTCGGAATTGACCGTGAGCGGAATGTCCAATTTCACAGCTTGAGATGCGATGTCTAACGACGGATACGGTTGCGGCTCGGGCAGCTCGGGATGCCGGTAACCTGACGTGTTGATTTCCACGGCAAGCCCGGCCTGTTTGATGGTATGCAATATTTCGCGGATGGCGTCAGATTGATGGGGACCGGGAACCTTCCCTGTGCGTTTGGCTACGTCCATGTGGGCGATGATATCGCAAAGGCCGCTGCCGGCCAGTTGGCGCAGCCGGCGAAAATAGTGGTCGTAATGATCATCCACGTTGGCCAGAGGTTGCCGCGACCATGAGCCGACGCGGCATTCCGTGTCCAAATAGTGAATGGATCCGATCACGTAATCCCACGGGTATTCGCGTGTCTGGCAGAGGAGGTAGTTTTCCAGTCCTTCAATGTAATCCATTTCCAAACCCAACCGGACTTTGATCGTGCCGGCGAACTCGCGGCGCAAATCGAGCACATCGTCAACATAATCGGCCAACTCGGATTCCTTCATGCGGACATTGGCTCCGAGCGAACGGGGCAGGGGATTGTGATCAGAGAAGCCGACTTCCGACAGGCCGAGTTCAACCGCGCGTTCCACGTAGGCGCGCATGGGTCCGAGCGCGTGTTGGCAGCGCGGCGTGTGCATATGATAATCAGCAATGATCGGCATGGGCGGGCATCCTAACGGCGGCCGGTCGCGTTGACAATCCCGCACCGCCTGCCTACCATCCGCCGCATGGAAACCCCGGTCGTTTTCGAATGCAAGGGCCAGCAAATCATCGGCATGCTGCACCTGCCGGAGGGACGGGGGCGTTTCCCGGTGGCCTTGTTGCTCCACGGGTTTACCGGCAACAAGGTGGAAGCCCATCGGCTCTATGTGAAACTCGCGCGGCTGCTGAGTTCGCACGGCATAGCCAGTTTGCGGTTCGATTATCGGGGTTGCGGCGACAGCGCCGGCGACTTTGAAGACATCACCATCCGCAGTGAGGTGGCCGATTCTGTGGAAGCGATCCGGTTTCTCAGCAAACACAAACGGATCAACTCCCGCCGTCTGGGTTTGGTCGGATTAAGCCTGGGCGGAGCTGTGGCGGCTCAC
>CAZEQV010000362.1:0-3558 GCA_964514435.1 uncultured Verrucomicrobiota bacterium | reverse complement strand
TTCCGCGAGCTTGCCGGCTGCTGCGCGCATCTCGCCGGCAAGGTGTGGTTGGGCGAGGCGCTCGGCCAGCTCCGCCAACAGATCGCACCCCCATTTGACCTGCATCGAAAGCATGACGCTTTCGCCGCGGCCTTTCGCGCCGACGCCGTTCATCGTGTCGCACCAGTCGCCGTAGTAGATCCTCGACAATCCGTGCGAACCGAGGTGCTGCAACAGGTACCGTTGCGCCAACACGACATGTTCCCAGACCGTCGCCTGGCTCGTGGGCAGCGCGTACGGATCATCGGGATTCAGGAATGGCACCGTCTCGTCCAGCAACGCAAAGTCGCCAGTCTCCTTGAGGTAATATGCCAACGCCATGATCATCCAGCTCGGACTGTCGGCATAGTCCTGCAAATCGAGGATGTTGATGGGCAGCCGCCAAGCGCGGATGCACTTTCCCGACGGAAACTGTTTCGCGAACACCTCTTTGATGCACGCCTGCGCCGTGGACGGATCGGCGAGCCGGTGTCCGAACGTGTCCTGCAAAATGTCCCGGTAGCCTCGTCCGATCACCCTTCCCCACCGGGCCACGAAGCGGAGTTGGTAGGGCAACCAGACGTTCATCCACCGATCAAACTGTTCGTTGCCAGTCCGCACTTCGATCCGGTTGGGCACAGTCAATTTGGCGAACTGTCGTTCCACCTCGCCGGGCGCGAGGCATTTCGCGATTAATCTGCGGCCTTCGTCCACACTCTCGACGACGCCGATGCAGCAGTTGAACGTCACGGACCCGCCGGGCGGGATGGTGAACTCGTGTCGCAACGATGCGCCCAGCCATTCGGTGCCGGCTTCCGGATTGTGAATGTCGCCGGCTTCGACTGCCAGCGGGTTGTGGTAATCCCGGTAAGGTCCCAGAAACTCGTCGCGACTGACCGTGGCCCCGGCCACCTCAGCGTCGGAGCCGAGAAACGCTTTGAATCGCGGCGGAAACTTCACGCAGGAATTTATCCCGAACACCGCCCGGCAATCAGACTCGTACCGGCCGCCGATGACGGCGATGAAATCCATGAGCGTGCTACCACCGGTCAGGTGCATTTCAAGATACGGGAAAGCCGATATCCGGCGCACAAACTTGCCGGTGTTCTTGAGCGTGATGGTCCAGAGTTCAACGGGATCGGACGTTTGGGGAACGAACACGCGCCAGCTTGCGGCGATACCGGCCACGCGCGATTCGTTGATTTGATAGCCAAGCCCGATGCGGCACTTCCATCCCGGCAGCTTCTTGTTGCCGGGCGCACCGGTCAGTGACCAGTGCTTGCCGGTATCGTTGTCACGCAAGAATACAAACCGCGGGCCGCCGTTGCCGTCACGATCCTCGGTGACATTGGCGCGCAAACCTTCGCCTCGCGGTTGCCAGAAACTCGCGCCCGTGCCGAACTGCGTGAGGTTGACAAGATACTCATCGTTGCAAAGGTAGTTGTGCCATGGACGCGGCGTAAATGGATTGGTGATCACATACTCGCGATTGTCGCGAGTGAAACCGCCACAGGACTTTGATTTCATTTCTTCCTCTCAGTACACAAGCACACCCAACAAAATCAGCACCACTCCAACCGCCACACTGACGCCGCAGGTCAACCGGCATCGCGTGTTGTCCTTCATCAGAAAGCCGATCACATCGCGGATATGGTGCGGCGCAATCGCCATCCACAACGCCAGCAACACCCACACGTAGCTCAGGGTGGTCACAATCAACCTCAGCGGCGTCTCCGCGCGATCGGCCGCGCCGACCAGGACCCGGCACAACAACAGAATCAACGCCGCCGCCGCGCGCATGGACAGATACGCATCCGCGTACTTGATCACCAGGAAATACCCCACCGGAATGCCCACCGCGATCCACGGTCGCGCCCAAGCCCATTCGTCGAGCGACGCGTTCAGCATTACGATCTCCACGATGACGGCCGCCAGCGCCAGCAACACCCGACCCCACACCACCGACCGGGGAAACTTGACAGCCTGCTCACGAAACCAGTCAGGTCGAAGCAGACCGGGAATACGACCGGCAACCATTACCAGTCCGACTGCTATTGAGGCGGCAGAAAGGGAAATCATCATGTCTCACTCATGTTATGTATGGCCGGATCGCCATAGAGCGTGGTCATCGTGGCTCGCTCGATCCGCACCGGCAACAGTTGTCCGATGTGGCGCGGCGCGCCTTCAAACACCACAATACGGTTGGTTCGCGTCCGCCCGGTCAGACGCGCCGGGTTCCTCGCGCTGGGACCTTCCACCAGGATTTCGAATGTCTGTCCCACACACGCCTTGTGTTTTCGCGCCAACGATTCGTTGATGATAGCGAGCAGTTTCTGATTCCGTTCATCTTTCACGGCATCTTCCACCTGACCGGCCATCTCCGCCGCGGGCGTATCCCGCCGCGTGGAATACCGGAAAACGTAGGCCTGGTCAAAATCCACTTCGCGCATCAACGAAGCCGTCTGTTCACAATCCTCATCCGTCTCACCCGGAAAACCAACGATGATATCCGTGCTGATGGCAACGTCCGGTCGGGCCGCGCGCAGTTTCTCCACAACCCGCAGATACCAATCCCGTCCATATCCTCGTTTCATGAGCCGCAAAATCCGGTCGGAACCACTTTGAACCGGCAGGTGCGCGTGCTCGCAGAGCTTCGGCAATCGCCGGTAGGCTTCAATCAGGTCGTCGCCGAATCCTTTGGGATGCGGCGAGGTGAACCGGATGCGTTCGATGCCGGGAACTTCGTGCACCGCATCGAGCAATTGCACAAACGGCGAGTGGCCGTCCTTCTTGGAAAACTTCTTTCGCCCG
Organism: uncultured Verrucomicrobiota bacterium; assembly: GCA_964514435.1. GTDB lineage: Bacteria > Verrucomicrobiota > Verrucomicrobiia > Palsa-1439 > Palsa-1439 > CAZEQV01. The sequence continues at coordinate 729 of CAZEQV010000362.1, read as the reverse complement.
TAACTTGTCACGATTTGACCCAGCAACGTCACTTCCTTGATGCCGGCCTCGGCGAGCGCGCGCACTTCGTCCACGATCTCCGGTATGCTGCGGCTGCGTTCCGCACCGCGCGTGTAGGGCACGATGCAGAACGTGCAATACATGTCGCAGCCCTGCTGGATGCTGGCGAACGCGGTGACGGGGCGATGTCCGTTGCCGGTCAGGTCGTGGTCGCGCACCTTGGATTCGCTGCCGGCTTCTTCGGCCGTGTCCACGATGTGGAACCCGCCGTTGCCGCGAAGTTGACGGTCGTAGGCGTCCGCGTCCGCCGCGCGTTGGGCGTAGATTTGGTCCAAGTAATCCGGTACGTGGTGGAATCGTTGCGTGCCGACCACCAGATCCACATCCGGTTGGTTCTCGATGAGCGAAGCTCCCCGGCTTTGTGCCATGCAACCGAGGTACCCGAGGACGAGGTCCGGCCGACGGCGTTTGAGGTTGGTCATGAACCCCATTTTCCCGATGGCCTTCTGTTCGGCCATGTCCCGGACGCTGCAGGTGTTCAGCAGAATCACGTCCGCGTGATCCTCGGAGTCGGTCAGGGCATAGCCACGTCCCCGAAGCAAGGAGGCGACAGTTTCGCTGTCGCGTTCATTCATCTGGCAGCCATAGGTCTTGATGAACACCTTCTTCATGGGGAGAAATCAAACCGCGGGCTTGCCGAAGATCAAGGCCATGATCTCGGTGCGGGTC
>CAZEQV010000361.1:0-3571 GCA_964514435.1 uncultured Verrucomicrobiota bacterium | reverse complement strand
GCGCCGCTGGCCGCGCTCCACGCCGCGGACACACCGGCGAAGAAGCCCAACGTGGTCGTCATCGTTGCCGACGACCTCGGTTACGCGGATGTGAGCTTCAATCCGCTGCATCCGAAGGAGGTCTCCACGCCGCACCTTGATTCGCTGGCGAAGGAAGGCGTGGTCTGCCGGCAGGGATACGTCACGGGCAACGTCTGTTCGCCGACGCGCGCCGGCCTGATGACCGGGCGTTACCAGCAACGGCTCGGACTCTACACCGGCGGCGAGGCCGGCAGCGGATTGCCGATGAGCGAAACGATTTTCCCGCAATACCTCAAACCCGCCGGCTATGTCACGGCCCAGTTCGGCAAATGGCACCTGGGACCGACGCTGGAATGGAGTCCCGCCCTGCGCGGTTTCGATGAGGTGTTCGGCTTTCTCGGACGCGGCGCGCACGACTATTTCAAGCTGGCCGACCCGGCGGACCCGATTTACCGGGGCACCAACGCGGTGAACGAGACGGGCTACCTCACCGACCGTCTCGGCGAAGAGGCCGCCTCGTTCATCACGCGCCACAAAGCCTGGCCGGTCTTCGTCTATCTCGCGTTCAACGCCGTTCACGCGCCGTTGCAGGCGCCCGCCGACGAGATCGCCAGGTTCAACACCGGCAATCCAGACCGCAACACGCTCCTGGCGATGGGCAAACGCATGGACGACGCTGTCGGCAAGGTGGTGGGCGCGCTCAAACAGGCCGATGTCTGGAACAACACGCTGCTCTTTTTCATCAGCGACAACGGCGGCCCGCTGAGCCAGTCGGCCAACAACGCCCCGTTGCGCGGCGGCAAACATCAGGACTACGAGGGCGGCGTGCGGGTGCCGTTTCTTGTCTGCTGGCCCGCGGGATTGAAGCCTCGCGAATGCCAGTGGCCGGTCACGGCGCTCGATATCCTGCCAACCGCGCTCGCCGCGGCGGGAATCTCCGCGCCGTCGGATGCAAAGCCGTTTGACGGACAGAACATCCTGCCGGTGTTGCGGGGCGACGCGTCGCCGACGGCACGCAACCTGTTCTGGTGCTCCGGCAGCCAGGCCGGTTGGTGGGCCGTGCGCTCCGGTGATTGGAAACTTGTCAGCCAGCGGGGACGCATCGAGTTGTTTGATTTGAGCAAGGACACCGGCGAACAGAACGACCTCGCCAGGCAGATGCCGGAAAAAGTCGCCGACCTCACCCGCTTGCACGATGCGTGGCTTGCCGAAATGCCCAACCCGGTCAAGGCCGGCGCAAAACGCTGGGGAATGCCGGCGCCGGAAAGCAGCAGCGCGAAAAAAACAAGACGTGAACGAAAGAGAAACAGATGACCGGTGCCCCCGGCAATGACCGGAACTGACAAAGTCCACAGAACTCGGAGGCAATCATGAAACGCATCCGCATCTTCCTTGCCCTCGCCGCCCTGCTGCTGGCGCCGATGGCCGCGCTGCACGCTGCCGATGCGGAAATCGTCTCGCTGACCTTTGACGGCGCGATAGCCGGGCCGGGTAGATTCGCTGTCGAGGAAATCCAACGCGAGGCATCGGCACGCGGCCTGACGGTCGTCGTCAACAATGCCAAGCCGCCCGATGCCACGCTGCGGATCACACTCGCTCTCGATGTGTCGGCCGGGGGCAACCGTGTCCCGCAGAGCTATGGCATTGCAGTTCAGACTGAGAAGGGGCGGCGCACTGTCACCGTGCGCGGCGCGGATGCGGCAGGTGCGATGTATGGCGGACTGGATGTCGCGGAGGCGATTCGCACCGGCACTTTGAATCTAATGAAGGATTCCCACCATGAGCCGCACATCGCGCAACGCGGCATCAAGTTCAACATCCCGCTCGACCTGCGCACGCCGAGCTATTCCGATCCTTCGGACGCGGCCCAGGCGAACATCCCGGAGATGTGGAGCATGGATTTCTGGCGCGCGTTGCTCGATGACATGGCGCGGCATCGCTACAATGTCCTGTCGCTTTGGAACCTTCATCCCTTCCCCAGCATTGTGAAGGTGCCGGAATTCCCGAACGTCGCGCTCGACGATGTCTGGCGCACGACGGCGAAGCTGGACGCGGATTTTTCCGCCAGCGGCAAGGGCTTTGTGAGGCCGGAGATGCTGGCGCATCACGAAGTGGTGCGGAAGCTCAGCATCGTGGAAAAAATCCAGTTCTGGCGCGACGTGATGCAGCTCGCGAAGGATCGCGGCGTGGATGTCTATTGGTTCACTTGGAACGCGTTTCTCTACGGCGCGGAAGGCCGGGACGGTCTCACCGACAACGCCGGAGCGCCGCGCTCCATCGAGTATTTTCGCGCCAGTGTCCGCGAAACGATCAAGACGTATCCGCTGCTGGCCGGTTTCGGCATCACCGCCGGGGAAAATCTGCCCGCTAAAATCGGCGGCCTGACCAAGGAACAGTGGCTCTGGCAAACTTACGGCGAAGGCATCCGCGATGCGCTCAAGGACGAGCCGCAACGGAAATTCCGGCTCATCCATCGCTTCCACATGACGGGCTTGAGTGACATTCAAGGCGCGTTTGCCGAATTACCCTGTCCGCTCGACTTGAGTTTCAAATACGCCATCGCCCACATGTATTCCGTGCCGGAGCCGGCCATGATCAAACCGGTGCTGCCGTTGCTTAATCCGCGCGTCCGCTCCTGGCTCACGGTGCGCAACGACGACATCTACAGCTTCCGCTGGGCGGACTACGACTTCGCGCGGGCCTTCATCAAGGGCATTCCCGGCCCGGACAAAATCGCCGGCTTTTACATGGGGCCGGACGGCTACATCTGGGGTCGGGAGTATCTTGCCAAAGAGGCTGCGGCACCGCGCCAGACCGTGATGCAAAAACAGTGGCTGTCCTTCGCGCTCTGGGGCCGGCTGGCCTACGAGCCGGATTTGCCGGCGGACACGTTCCAACGACTCACCGCAGCGCGTTTTCCCGGCGCGGATGTGTCCGTGCTCACGACGGCGTGGGCCGATGCGTCGAAGACGTTTCCCTATATCACACGCTTTTTCTGGGGTGACATTGATGTGAAATGGTTCCCCGAAGCCTGCCGGAGAAAGAGCGGCTTCTACACGGTGCGCGATTTCGTCGAAGGCGGGACCATGCCGGGGGCCGGTGTGCTGAACATCGTCGAGTGGCGCAACCAGTTGACCGCCGGCAAAAAGTTTACCGGCACGACGCCATTGGAAATCGCCGCGACCCTGGAGACCCATGCGAATGCGGCGCTGAAGGTGTTGCCGCGGTTGCAAAGCGCCGTCATGACTCCTGCGGCCAGCGCCAAAGAATACGCCGCCACGCTCGGCGACATCGAGGCCATGGCGCACCTCGGCCTTTACTACGCGGCGAAAATTCGCGGCGCCTGCGACCTCGCGCTCTACGACAAGAGCAGCGACGCCACCCAACAAACCGCCGGCGTAAAGCATCTCGAAGACGCGCTGGGCCATTGGAAGAATTACTCCGCCGCCTACACGCGCCAATACGTGCAGCCCGTGCTCTACAATCGCGCCGGCGTCGTGGACATTCACAAACAAACTGTGAATGCAGCCACCGATGTGCAGATGGCGCG
>CAZEQV010000360.1:0-3572 GCA_964514435.1 uncultured Verrucomicrobiota bacterium | reverse complement strand
CAAACGTCCTGTTGAACCGGCTCAGGTAATCCATGGCCACCATGATCGAGGCAATCCAAAACGTCAGCCGCGCAAAGAACAGATTAATGCGATCCAAGCGATTGGCGTTGATGACATCCGGTTCCTTCAACTTCCGTGCTTCGCGTGTCTTGGGCCGGTCAGTTTCCGCCAACAACACCTTGTTGGTGCCGGCATCGGTGGCGGCGGCACGCTGCTGTTTTCCCTTTTGCCGATAGGCGTACCGGCTCTCGTCATCTTCGGAAGCCGCCTGTTCAAAGACGCTCTTCTTCTCCACCGAAATGCCGGCACGGTCTTGGGCGTCCATGGGCGCGTCCTCGGCGAATCGGATATTGGCGACCTTGCGCTGTTCTTTTTCCGCCGCCAACTCTTTTTGACGACGCATCCCTTCCGCCTCCTCCTCGGAGCGGTCCACTTCAATCGCGCTGACGAACGAGGAATTGAGATTCGCCAAACCAAGCGCCGCGATGGCGATGGTCAATGCGATCCACCAGAACTTCGTGCGGTGGCTGTTCCGAAAGTACGCCACCAGCAACACCACCGCTGTCACCCACCCCGCGATGGCAAGGATACCGGTCAGACCGAAGTATTCGTAAAGTTTGCCGATCATTTCCGGTATTTGGCGGTTTGTTCGAGGTACTGCGTGAAGGCGTAGTACACGATGTTCACGCCCATTTGGATCGCGCCGCGCGCCAGTTCGGGATTCATGCCAGAATGACCGGTCTTCCAGGCGTCATTCACGTCACCGGGATGATAGAACACCACCCAGCGTCCCTTGTGTTTGATTCCCAACGCGCGCATCCCCCCGTGGTGCCACAACGGCGGAGCGCCATCGGCAAACGTGTACGGCATCTGAAACAGCGGATCATCATCGGCGATGTTGCGCAGTTCACCCAAACCCAACCGGGGCGCGAAACTCCGAAAGGCCCGATCCCAAGACGGACTGCCGCAGTCGGCAAACAGCATCCCGCCATCGAGCAGATACTCGCGCAAAGTGGCCACGTCGCTGTCAGACATGGAAATGTTGCCATCGCCGGTAAAATAAACGAATGGCGGCGCAAACCCCTTGTCGTATTTCTTGAGCAACCTGACCGGGTGGCTCTCGCCCTTGGATGCCACCTTGAAGCCGGTCAGCTTCTTGAATTCTTGGAGGAAGTTGATGTCCGCGCGAGCCGTGGAATCCATTCCGTCATCCCAACCCGCCCCATTGTATTCGAGCCGGATGAACCGGACGACGCCGTTTTTCATGCCCTCCGGCCAGCCGCCCTGCGTTCCACCGCCACGCCCCATCTTGCCCGCCCGCGCGTTCGGGTCTGCCTTGTAGGTCAACTGGGTTTGTTCTTCGATCTGCTTGATGATCTCCGATTCATCAAGATCCGGCACATGAAACACAATCGCCGAGTTGGGACGAAGAATGTATGTCTTTTTCTTATCCTTCTTTGGCTTGACGATTTTCACCAACGCGACGACGGGATTGCCGCTGCCAAACGGCACCCGGTAGGGTTCCACGCAACCCAGCAATTGCAGCAGCAACGGCAGCAGGATGATCACAAACACGTGCAGCCCCACGCTGGAAAGCCAGCTCTTGCGATACTGGGGATCCTCACCGTGTGTTCGGACATTTTCCAGGAACATATCACCGCGAGCCGGTTGTTCGTCTGCCGGCACCACAAAGCAATCCATTGTCGCCCGACGCCACGCGGTCAGGTATTGAAACCCCGCCGCCAGGACCACCAACACAGCCGGCCACAGAAAATCGAACCTCCAGTAAAACACACGCACTGCATCGGGCTTGACACCCTCCCAGGCCGCTTCCTGGGTCTGCAGCGCGGTGGACACGTCGAACACCAGATAGGCGTACACAAAGAACCAGACCAGCACGGCCAGATAGGATTTCCGCAAGAACGACAGCGACCAAGGTGTCCGCACCAGCATCCCCACCGCAAAACTCGCCATCCAGAACAATGCGCCACACAACGATACCGTCATCAATACCCGCAATGTTCCATAAGTGTGCGCCAGCGTCAGTGCGCACCGGGTCTGTTGGCTGTGCAGGAAGATTTCCTGATGCATCTCAAAAGCCCACAACGCAAAATACACCCCCGCATCCGCCAGAATCCCGAGCGGCAACGCCAACAACCAGACCCGTGCCGGCGGCAGTCTTTCCGCGATTGTGGACCGGGACAGACTCATGAGCCTCTACCGAACCTTGATGTCTTTGATGGAAATCCCAATATCATCCGGTTGCTTCGGGATTTCGTCGGGCTTGGCCACATCCGTGATCGCCTTGATGACCGGGCTGCCCTTGCGCTCTTCCATCAACTGTGCGTCGGTCTTTTCCACTGCCGACGTGACGGCCTTGGGCGCTGAATTGGTCTTGGTCGCATCCGTCGGCGCCGCTGCGGGCGCATTGGTTGAAACACCGGCCGCCGCCTTCATCGCGGCCTTGGCGGCCGCTTCTGCTGCCGCTTTCCGTTGTGCCGCTCCTTCAGGGTCAATGTAGGTGTCGCGGATATAGCTCATCGAAGTCGCTCCAATGACGACCACGTGGGCCGCCACCGCAATCACCAGCGCCAAAACAATTCTGTTGTTGTTGAACGCCCGCAGCAACCTGTCCGGGGCGTGCGTCTTGATCACATCATCTTTGTCATTCATGCTGAATCCTCTTGCTGCGTTTGCTCACTTTGCTTTTTCGCCGACGGCGGCGATCAACGCGCCCGCCTTGGCGATGGCTTCCACCACCGGCTCGTACACGTCCCTCGTTAAATCCTTGTCACAGAAAAACAGCACCGTCCGCTGGTCGTCCGTTTCCTTGTCCTTGATCAACGCCGCCACACCCCACTCCACCGATTCCGCGTCCGGCACCTCGCGTCCCTGCAGATAGATGACGCCGTTCTTGTCGATTGCGACTTGAATCCGCGTTTCTTTCAAAAGCGCGACATCGAACGCGCGGGGCGGTGTGGCCTGCACCGGGCGTTGCTTGGCAAAATTGCTGCACACCATGAAAAATATGATCAGCAAAAACGCTAAATCGCCCATGCTGGCCACCGGCACCGACAATTGCGGATTCTTCTTCCGTCGCCGTCTCACTTCTTCGCGTCCTCCTTCACAATCGCCACCACCCCACCGGCGGCGCTGATGCTCGACAACACCTCGAAATAGATCTGGTACGTCACATCCCCCTTCGTCTCCAGCATGATCACCTTGTCGTTGCCGGTCTTGGCGGCCAAATCCATCTCGGCGAGTTTCGCCTTCAATTCCTCGATCGTCACCGGCTGATCATTCACCATCACCGCGCCGTCGTTGATGTTCACGATCGTGGTTTTCTCCGACTTCTGTTCGGTCTTCTCGCCTGTGGGAATGTCGGCCACGATGCCGGTCGTCTTCTGCAAGGTCGTCGCCACAATGAAGAATATGATCAACAAGAACGCCAGGTCGGAAAACGACGCGACCGGAATGTCAACCTCCCGGACTTTCTTCTTGTTGAACTTCCACGCCATCGCCATTTCCTCGACTATCCGTTCGGCTGCGCGGCATTCGCCTGGGTCGTCAAC
>CAZEQV010000359.1:0-3575 GCA_964514435.1 uncultured Verrucomicrobiota bacterium | reverse complement strand
GACCGGCACTCCTCAGGGAAACGATTTCCCCATCGGCAAGACCACAGCCTATGCCTACAGCTCGGGTTTCCCTTCGGATCGCGAACGGCTCAACCACAATCTGCTCAGCATAACCCGTCCCGCCGAAGTGGCTGGCGGCGGCCCGCCCGCGGTGCTCGTGCAATATGATGACGTCCTTGGATCCCCCAACCCCGATCGCGTGCTCGGCCTCACGCTGGGCGGGGTCGACGCCAGCGGTGTTCCGGCGGGCGGGACGATTACCTTTAACTACACCAACTTCGCCGGTCCGGCACCCGGACCGGGGGACTTCACCACAGCCGTTTCGGAGACGATTGTTACAAACCGCGCCGGCAACGCGGCCACATACAAGTTCAACGTACTCGGCATCATTGTAAATCAGCGCCTTTTCACGCGGGGTCTCCACCCCGGCGAGGCTGCCTTCTATGAAACACAGTACCAATGCAACGCCGACGGCGAGCACACGCTGGTCACGCTTCCTGAAGGCAACTCGATCCAATACACCTTCGACACCGCCAATCCCAATCGCCTCTCCCACGGCAACCTGCTCTCCGTGAGCCGCCTTCCCGGTCCGCGTGGCGGTGACCACGCGAGCCTCACAACTCAGATGAGCTATGATCCCATGTTCAACTTCGTGACGACGAACGTCGATGCCAGGGGCAACCGCACGATTCACAGCTACGACTTCCGGGGCAACCGCATCCAGACCATTCACCCCATCTCCACGATCATCGAGGATTTCGAGTTCAACGCCTTTGGCCAGATGACGGCACACATCCTGCCTGACAACGGGAGCGGCTATCGCCGGCGCGACGAGTTCATTTACTACGGCCCTGGGGATGGCCCCCAAAACGGCTACCTCAAGCAAACCATCGTTGACGCCGCCACACTCCGGCTGACCACCAGCTACGAATACGATCCGGTGGGCAACATGACGCGGGTGGTGGACCCCGACGGCTACGACACCCTCTACACCTACAACCCGCTCAATCAGCGGGTGCGTGAACTGTCACCGGTGATGAACCCCGGCGGCGGTGTTCGATACGAGAAGCTCTTTTGGTACGGCTGGAACAACAGGCTGGTCCGCACGGACGTGGAGAACCGAGACGAAGCAGGAGCCCTCGGCGCGAACACCCATTTCTCCACCTTCCAGGAGTTCGACATTCTCGGCCAGGTGGTCCAAACCGCGCAGGAACGAGGCAGCGCCAACGTGGCTAACGCCGTTCTCAGGTTCGCGGATGTTCCGGCGCCGCTACGCTCCGAATTCGTCGTGACCGAATTCCGTTTCGATCCAAATCAGAACCCTTCCCTCACGCGCTTCCCGGCGGCTGTCAACGGGACCCTGCCGGACAACACGTTGCACACGGTTTATGACGAGCGCGATCTTCTCTATCGCGAAATCCGCGCCCAAGGCCATGCGGACCAGTCTTCCGGGCAGCACGATTACAGCGCCAATGGCAACCGGGTGCGCACAAGCACAGGTCTGGAAAGCGGCGCGCGCACAACCGTCTTCACGTCCGACGGCTTCAACCGCCTCACCTCCATCATGGATCCGATGGGGAACGTGACCACGAACAACCATGATGCGAACGGCAACATTGTCCGCACGCGAGTCTTCGGCGAACTGGATGACGTGCCGGGCAGCGCCGCCAACGTGCGCCTCTCCGAGATCACGTTCACCTTCGATGCCATGAACCGCCTCACCCGGCAGGACACGAGCCATTTCGAACTGGAAACGGGCAACCCGATTGGCGACGGCCTCGCCACCCGGCGGATCGCCTACACGGCCCTTTCCCAGAAGCAAAGCGAGTGGGATGACGAAGACCAGGAGACGCGTTACAGCTACGACACCGCCGGGCGGTTGGCCACCGTCACCCAGCCCAACGGAGACACCGTCACCTACCAGTATGACCAGAGAGGAAACGTCATCGCCGTCACTGAAAGCGAGACAACCACACCTGCTGGTGGAGCGAGAAGTGGGCAGTCTGCCGAGGTCTTTCACACGATGTTGTCCCTCGACGGAAGAAGTCGGACGGTGCGCATCAGCGACGACAAGGGGCTGCTGAAGGTCCAAGGGTTTGATTCGCGCGACAATCTGGTCAGCATTCGGGATGGGGCGAGCAACCAAACGCGCCACCACTTTGATGGCATGGGCCGGCAGCAGATGACCGAGCGCGTGCTTCACCAGGATGGCACGGCAGGAAGTCCCATCGTCGGCGCTATCCGGATCAGCAACACTTGGAACGACAGTTCGTGGCTCACCGGTTGGATAGACGCGAACACGAACAAGACGACGTTTCGACATGACACCCAAGGCCGGGTCATCAGCACCGTGTACGCGAACAACACCACGAATCGTACAGTATATAACGCACACAGCGATCCCGTCCTGGCGACCGACCCAAATGGCACGGTGACCCAGACGACGTTCGATAGGAACGGACGTCCGACGACGATCCAATTCACGCTCGCGCCCGGCGTCGCAGGGGAGACGAACCAGAGCTTACGCTGGAACGGCCTCGGTCTTGGTACGGTCGCCGACAACGGCGTCACGCGCGTCGCGCGGAAATTCACGTCCTTGGGCATCACGCGCGAAGAGGCTCAAATCCATGGCAACGTCACAAACAAGGTCACCCTGACGCCAGACGCCCAAGGCAAGCCCCTTGCGCTCCAGTACCCCAGCGGCCGGCGACTCGGCTTCGTGTACGACGTGAGCGACCGGTTGAGGTCCATTGAGGACACCACCGGCACTACCAACATCGTCGCTGCCTTCGGCTATGCCGGCCGACGATTGCGTGAGCTCCTGCTGGGGAACGCAGCCAGCACCGTGGTTGGATTCGACCACGCCCGTCAACCCACGAACTACACCACCACACGCGTATCAGACGGCACGCTCCTCGATCAACGCGGCTATGTCTTTGATCCTAACCGCCGCTTTGCGCTCACCAGCGAGGCGAATGCGCTGACCGCCGAACGCCGTGACTACTTCATCAACTCAGTGGGTTGGCTGCAGCGCTCTGTGCAAAGCCCGATGACCAACGTCATCGACTACCACTACACCGAACGCGGAGACCGCAGACAGGTGATCCAGAACGGGCAGGCCCAGATCTACACGATGACTGGCTCGGATGCACTGGTCGGACAATACACCACAACTCCGTGTGGACCACAGAATCACAACACCAACGGCGAACTGACTCGCCATGCGGGTCAGGACATCCGATGGGATGCACAAGGCACCTGGCGCAGCATACCGGGCACGTTGGCGCCGATTGCGGAGCGCGTCCCCGATGCCTTCGGCAGGATCGCGAGAATCACCACACTATCGGAAACGAAGCGCTTATTCTATTTGGGTGACAAAGTGATTGAGGAGCAGACCGATAGCGGGGCGCCCCAGGCAACCTACGTGTGGGCACCCAACGGACAACTCCTGCAGATGCAGAGAGGGACCAACGTCTCCGTCTTCGTCAGCGTCGTACGCCAGAGCATCGTCCTGGCCGTGTGCACCAGCGGCACGCCACAGGAACGATACGATTATGCCAACTGGGGAGGGCCAA
>CAZEQV010000358.1:0-3620 GCA_964514435.1 uncultured Verrucomicrobiota bacterium | reverse complement strand
GTGCCCGCATGGGCGGCGGTGAGTTCGGGCGGACGCTGCCATCCGTGGGCCTCGGCTTCTTTCATGATGAATTCCATGGACATCTCGCAGCGTTCGGCGGTGCGCAGCCGGTCATAGTAGGGTCGCGCCGCCGGCTCGAGTTGGTTGATGAATTCGTCCGACGTGATCCAAGCGAAGTCGTCGGGATTGCCCCATTCCTTCAACGGCACCCACTGCGCTTGCGCGGAGTAATGAAGAGTCAGACGGTCGCCGTTGACATCGCTGCGACCGCGATGCAGGGCGTGCGCGTCCATCCACAGGATGTCACCGGGCTGCAGCGTGGCCACAACCTGACCGGGAAGGTCGGCTGTCTTGTTGGATCGCAACGCCTCCCACTCGGTTGCGGTCAAAGGCCGCCGGTGCGAGCCGGGCACGACGATGAAACAATCGTCGAAGTTGAGGGCGGCATTGAACTGGACGTGGTCCTGCGCGGCCGGCTTGTAGTGGACCCAGTCGTAGAGATAGGGACGCAACTGGTCGCGGTGCCAGCCGAGGTTGTAGCCAACGACCTTGGGCGTCCACAGGATCTTGATTCCCCAAGCGCGTGGCTCCGGTCCCAACAAGGCGTGCATGGCTTGATCCACCAACGGATGCGCGAAGACGTTGACGAGGACCGGGTCAAACAGTTCGCGACGGGTGATCTCGTTGATGCCCCACGTCGCCTGGGGACGAAGGTCGGGCGGTATGGATTCGCGATTCTGGCTGTTGCCATACCAGAAACGGGTGCCGGGATAGAGATGTTGCCGGGTCATCTCTTGAATGTGGCGGGCGTGCTGGCGAAGCTCGGTGAGTTCGATTTGGTTAAAGACGCCCCGGCTGATGAGGTGCCCGTCGCGTTTGAATTGTTGAATCTGTTGTTCGGTGATCATAGCTGACTCCAATGGAACTTGCTGACAGCGTACTGATTTTGGAAAGCGGTGTCCATCCTCGTATGGTCATCACCGGGGCGGTGGCATATGCCGTGCTTTACCGCAAGCCATGAGCTTGGAGTCAAAAGTCGCAGCCGCGCCGGAGTTGCCGGAGATGGAGGTGCAGCAGCTCCATCAAACGATTGAAATGTTTGAGGCGATTACCAAATCGCAGACAGACGATTATCAATCGCTGGAAATACTCAAGGAAGCGTATAACAAACTGGGACGCCGCGAGGATGCGCTGCGGGTGTCCAAGCAGTTGGCCAACGCCTACGCCAACATGGGACAGTTCTCGCAATCCATTTTGGAGTACGAAGGACTGGTCCAGGAATATCCCCACGATCAATCCGTGAAAGAAGCGCTCGCCAAGCTTGAGACCAAGGTAGGTCAGCTTGGCGTACAAAATAGTCCGGGGACGCCACCGAAAGATGATGTCTCCAAGCCATCCTCATCTACCCCGTCATCCTCCGCCGGGCCGGTGGCGTCCCCGACCAAACCGAGCGGCACCTCACCGGAAGACGGGGACCGCGCGTTGATGACCGTGTTGATCACGGAGAAACTCATCACCAAGCAGGCCGCCGATCCGTTGCTGGCGAAACTGAAAACATTGCGGGCCGCCTCCATTCCCAAAGGACAAACGGCCACGCTGATGCAGTTGGTGGTGGAGGAGCAGTTATTCAAGCTGGATGACCTTCTCTCCGCGCTCTCGGACAAGTCCCGGCTGCCATATCTGCCGCTGACCAACTACGACGTGGACCGCGACACGGCGATGTTGTTGCCACGCGAGATGTGCTTCCAGTACGGAATCATTCCCTTTGACCTGATCAGCCGGTCGGTCTTGATCGCCACTTCCAACCCGTACGATGCCGGCGCGCAGAAGCTCGTCAAGCAGATGCTCGATTACAACACCTTCTGGTACCTGGCCTCACCGGCCGATATCAACGCCGAATTGCGGCACGTTCACGGTCTGGACAACAAAAGCACGGGAGGACCTCGCTAACCAGCGAGCCAGCACACGATGAAGTCATTTGGTGAAAGAATAGCCGACGCCCTCATCGAAGATGGACTGCTGACCCAGGCTAAACTGGATGAGGTCGTGGAGCAGCAGAAAAAGCAAGGCGGCCGGTTGCTGAAGTTGCTCCTCGAAAAACAGTTCGTCACCGAGCAAGACATGATGGTGAGCATGGGCCGGTGTTTGGGCACACATCCCATCTCCCTGGCCAAGTTGCACGTGCCCACTGAGATCATTGATCTGATTCCCAAAGACCTGGCCACTTCGTTCAAAATGATTCCGGTGGCGCGCCTCGGCAACAAACTCTTTGTCGCCATGGCCGACCCCTTGAATGTGCTGGCGCTGGATGACCTCCGCCGCGTCCGCCCCAACATGCAAATCGTGCCGCTGATCAGCACTGAGAAGGCGGTCACCGATTTTCTAAACAACGCCAACACCGCGAACACTGGCGGCATTGACGAGATCCTCAAGGGCGTGGATGTCAGCGATGTCGAGCTTGCGCAGGATAAGCAGGACGAGATCAACCTCGACCAACTCGTCGAGAGCAGCGAGGAAGGCCCCGTCATCAAACTCGTGAACCTCATCCTTGTTCAAGCCATCAAGGACCGGGCCAGCGACATTCACCTGGAACCGTTCGAGAAAATGATCCGCCTGCGGTATCGTGTGGACGGCGTTCTCTATGACTCCACCGCGCCGCCCAAGTCGCTCCAGTCAGCCCTTTGCTCACGCATCAAAATCATGTCGCACTTGGACATTGCCGAGCGCCGCCTGCCGCAGGATGGACGTTTTCGCATCAAGCTTGCCGGCCGCGAAGTGGATCTGCGTGTTTCCATCCTGCCCACTGTTCACGGCGAAAAGATCGTCATGCGCGTGCTCGACAAAAGCAACCTTGTCTCCAACCTCGACAATATCGGAATGGCGCCGGATGCGTTGGAGAAATTCAAATACGCAATTGACGCGCCCCACGGCATGATGCTGATGACCGGGCCGACCGGCTCGGGCAAAACCTCCACACTGTACGCCGTTCTCGCCCAACTCAACACCAGCGACATCAACATCGTCACCGTTGAAGATCCCGTGGAATACCAAATGGTCGGCGTCAACCAGGTCCAAGTGAAACCCGAAATCGGGTTGACCTTTGCCGGTGGGCTGCGCTCCATCCTTCGGCAGGACCCCGACGTCGTCATGGTCGGCGAAATCCGCGACTCCGAAACTGCCGACATCGCCGTGAAAGCCGCATTGACCGGTCACTTGGTGCTTTCCACGCTGCACACCAACGACGCACCCGGTGCCGTGGCGCGCTTGATTGACATGGGCATCGAGCCGTTCCTCGTCAGTTCCTCCCTGCTGCTGGTGTGCGCCCAGCGCCTCATCCGCAAGATTTGCCCGCACTGCAAGGAACCCATCGAAGTTCCGCCCGATGTGATCAAACGCGCCGGCTTGACGGCCGAAGAACTCGCCAACCATCAGTTTCACCGGGGCCGCGGCTGCGGTCGCTGCAAGGAAACCGGCTTCCTTGGACGTACCGCCATCCACGAAGTCCTCGCCGTCACCGACGAACTTCGTGAAGCCATCCTGCACAACTCCAGCGCCAAAGCTTTGCGCGACTTGGCACTTCGTGAAGGCATGCGCACTCTGCGCATCGCCGGTCTGGACAA
>CAZEQV010000357.1:0-3636 GCA_964514435.1 uncultured Verrucomicrobiota bacterium | reverse complement strand
CGTCCCGATTGCCGGCAACCCGGCGGCGATGATCAAATCGCATCACAACGTCGGCGGTCTGCCGAAGCGGATGAAACTCGAATTGCTCGAACCGCTCCGGCAACTGTTCAAGGACGAAGTCCGCGAAGTGGGCACGCAGCTTGGACTGCCGAAGGAGATCGTGTGGCGGCAACCGTTCCCCGGTCCGGGATTGGCCGTCCGCATCCTTGGCGAAGTTACCCGCGAACACATTGCCGTGTTGCAGGAGGCCGACTGGATCGTCATTGACGAGATGAAAAAGGCCGATCTCTACTACAAGATCTGGCAGACGTTCGCGGTGCTCTTGCCGGTCAAGTCGGTGGGCGTGATGGGCGACGAGCGGACCTATGAGAACGCCATCGCCATCCGGGCCGTTGACAGCGTGGACGGCATGACCGCCGATTGGGTCCGGTTGCCTTATGATTTGCTGGCGCGTCTGAGCACGCGGATCATCAATGAAGTCAAAGGCGTCAACCGTGTCTGTTTCGACATCTCCAGCAAACCACCGGCCACGATTGAATGGGAATGAGGCGCCTGCGGTTTGTTCGAACGGTTTGTCTCATCTGACCTCGAAGCGGTTGCCGGCTTTGTTTTGCGCGCTTGAGCGGCTGTAGGTCACCTGTTATACGTCAGCCTCAATTTCCATGGCATCCAACACACTCAAGCGCATTTTGATATTCTGCCTGCCGGGACTGGGCGATGCGATCATGGCCTCACCGGCCATCGCCGCTCTGGCCGCGCAACGCGACCGGTTCCGACTGACGTTGCTTACGATGTTTCCCAGCGTGACCGAATATCTGCGGGAACAGGGATTCACCGACGACGTTCGGTTCATTGATTTTGTGCATGGAAAGAAGGCCGACGTGTTCCGGCAACTTTGGCGGCTGCGGCGGGAGAAGTTCGACTTGAGCGTGTTGCCGTATCCGCACAATCGGATGGAATACAACGGCGTCAGTTTTGTCATTGGTGCCCGGCGACGCATTGGTTTCCGCTACACGAAGCAACGCCACCGGAATCTGCCATTCCTCAACACCACCGTGCTCGATGAGAATGTGCAACTCCACGTAGTGCAGGAGAACCTTCGATGGGCATCAGAGCTTGCCGGCATCGAAGTCGGCAAGATTCCCGACGACATGTTGTTTCGCATCTTGCCGGCATCGCAACAGGTGGCGGAATCGTTTCTCCACGAGCACGGCCTGTGGTCGGCCAATCCGTTGATTGGGTTGCATCCAAGCTGCAATTCGATGAAGAACCAGCACAAGCGTTGCTGGCCACCGACGCAGTTCGGGAAGTTCATGGAACGGATATCCGGGCAGATTCCATCCGCTCGATTCGTACTGTTTGAGGGACCGATGGACGAGACCGTGACAAGCGCGGTTCACAAGCGGCCGGGTCTGGTTGCGGTGGCCAAACGGTTGCCCATTGGCGCGGTGGGCGGCGTGATTCGGCGTTGTCAGTTGTTCGTCAGCAACTGTTCCGGTCTCATTCACATCGCGGCGGCGTGCAAAGTGCCGACAGTGGGCATCTATGGGCCGACCAATTCGGTGTGGGACGGTCCATGGAAAACCGAGTCCATTATTGTGAATCGGAAACTTCCGTGCAGCCCGTGTTTCTATTACTCCAGCCGTCCGCTTGACTGTCCGGCGAGGCTCGACTATGCATGTGTCCGCGAGTTGCCGGTGGAGGATGTGGAACGGGCCGCCCTGCAGTTGTTGAAGGTGGCGAGAGTCTGAAATCACAAGGAGAGACATGAAGTATTTCATCACAGGAATCACAGGATTTGCCGGGCCGCATCTGGCGCGGTTGTTGTTGAAAGAGGGGCACACCGTCCATGCGTTGGTGCGGGAGAGCAACGGACGCGAGATGGACTTGCTCGACATCCTTGACGCATCAGAACTGGACAAGATCACCTTCCACTACGGCGACTTGGTCGAATATCACTCGATGGCGCGCATCTTTGCCGGCGAGCAATACGATGGGCTGTTTCATCTCGCGGCCCAGAGCCATCCGCCGACCAGTTTCACCGACACCGTGGGCACGTTCTCCAGCAACGTGCAGGGAACGGTGAACCTGATTGACTGCGTGCAGCGACAGCAGAAAAACTGCGCGTTCATGTTCTGTTCCACGTCGGAAGTCTATGGCGATTCCGGCAAGGCAGTGGGTGTTCTCAAAGAAGACCAGCCGTTGTCACCGTCCAATCCCTACGGCACCAGCAAAGCGGCAATTGATCTGCACATGCAGGAACGCTGCAAAAACGGCGCCATCCGCGGATTCATCACCCGTGCTTTCTCGCATACCGGCCCGCGGCGCGGCAAAAAATTCTCCATTTCGTGGGACGCCTACTACCTGGCCCTGATGAAGACCGGCAAGGTCAAAGACAGGATCCTGCCGGTCGGCAACCTCGAAACCCAGCGCATTGTGATTGATGTTCGCGACTGTGTGCGCGCCTACTATCTGTTGATGCAAAACTTCGACAACGGCGAAGCGTACAACGTCTGTGGTCCGAAGGAATCCGTCACGAAGATGCAGACGTTTACGGACAAATTGATCCAGATTTCCGGTCTTAGCGGCGTGGAGAAGAAAATCTCGGACAAACTTTACCGGCCCATTGATATCCAGATTCAAATCGGCGACACCACAAAGCTTCGCGCCAAGACAGGCTGGAAACCGGAAATCACGATCGATCAAACGTTGTCCGATCTGTTCGAGTATTGGATGAAGAAACTCGGCACATGACCAATTCCCGTCGCATCGGGCTGTGGATCATCTTGGCCGTCGCCACGATCTACACGCTCTGGCTGGCCGTGAACTGGTTGCCGCTCGGCTATAGTGACAAGGAAATGTCCGCGTTCGTCTCACGCGTCTGGGATGTCCAACGCGAACTCAAACAGAACGGGGCCATTCCGTGGTGGACGCCCTTCTACATGGCCGGGTCAAGCTACGGCTTAAATCACTCGCAAGGCTTGTATCTGCTGCCGAGCCTGTTGTTCGCGCAGTTCATGGACATTCATGCGGCAGTGAAATGGACATCGTTGCTGGCGATATTCGCCGGTGCGCTCGCCATGTACTTCTGTGCCCGGTACGTGTTGAAGAATGAATGGGCGGCGGCGCTTTCGGCCATTGCGTTTATGCTGCATCCGCAGCAAATCATCCGCGCCGCCGGAGCCGAGCATCTCGGTATCATCGTCTTCTTTCCCTTCATGCCGCTGACGTGGTGGTTGTTGGCCAAAACACTGGATACCGGCAGGTTTCGTGACGCCTTCTGGTCCGCCGTGTCGCTGGTGGGAATGCTATGGGCGCACAACAAGATGGCATTTGTACAGGGCGTGTTTCTGGGCGGCTACTTTGTGTTTCGCGTTGTGCGCGACCGACAGCAGCCGCCGCAGGTCATATTGTTGATCAAACGCATGGCGGGTGCCGGTGGGCTTTCGTTGCTCTTGGGAGCATGGTTGATCTTGCCGGGCTTGGTGGAATCAAAACACGTCAAACTTCTCTCAGGTGAAACCGAGCAACTGGCCGGCTGGCAGCGCAACTATGCGTTCAAGAGTTTGATTGGACTGGTTGACCGCGATGGCGTCGCTACGGCCAGCGCAATTCGAGGCGTGCAAACCTCTTTGC
>CAZEQV010000356.1:0-3638 GCA_964514435.1 uncultured Verrucomicrobiota bacterium | reverse complement strand
CCGCCGTCGTCGTTCACGCGCATGAAATACAGCCGTGACTACCCGACGGGCACGTTTGACACGAATGGCGGTTTCCTCGGCGGCACGGCCTGCATGTATCTCGTGCCGCACGATGGCAGGCTGTGGGCCGGCATCGGCTATTGGAATGACATTCCCGGCAGCGACCCCGCGCCGGGGCCGCAGATTGTCGTGAAGTTCGTGCATGACCCGGCTTTAAGCATCCCGCCCGGCACGGGCATCGGTCACATGGGCATCCGCAGCATCGCCCCCTCGCCGTTCGAGGGAGAAGCGGGCCGCGTGTTCTATTTCGGCGGCGGCGACGCCGGCGGCCCCACGCCCTGGCTGCACAACACCGCTTGGATTT
This sequence comes from uncultured Verrucomicrobiota bacterium, assembly GCA_964514435.1. GTDB lineage: Bacteria > Verrucomicrobiota > Verrucomicrobiia > Palsa-1439 > Palsa-1439 > CAZEQV01. The sequence continues at coordinate 3,274 of CAZEQV010000356.1, read as the reverse complement.
ACCGGGGAACGCTGCCGGATGACCGCACGCCCTTCAGCATCAGCGGCACCACCGCCACGTTGACTCTGGAAACGACCGCCGGCTGGAACGCGCAAATCCAAACCTCCACCGACCTCATCGTCTGGACCAACCAAGGCTCCGCCTTCGTCGGCAACAATGCCCCGCGCACCGTGAATCAGAACATCTCCGGCCAGCCCCGGCGCTTCTACCGTGTCCTGCACACCCGCACCACGCCATGAGTCCAACCCTCCACCCCGCCATCGCCGCGCTGCTCCTCGCGCTCTTCACAGGCACCGCGACCGCGCAATCTCCCTCGCTGGCGGACCGCTTCAGCCAGCTCGACCGCAACGGCGACGGCAAGCTGGACGCCTCCGAAGCCGGAACACTCGGCTTTTTCAAGCCTGCCGACGCCAATGGCGATGGCTTGGTCACGCTGGAGGAAGCCCGGACCTTTGCGCGAGGAACCTCGGTTCCTCCAGACCGCAAACGCACCGCCGGGATGGAAGGGGACGGCGCGGGGCCGATGACCTCGCGGGTCAAGCCGGTGAAGATTTCGGAGACGGAGAGCCCCATCCAGACGCTCGATGCCAAGGCGGTTGACGGCCGGGTCGTGCGGGCTGTCTGGCGCAAGCCGAAGGGCGACGGGCCGTTTCCCGCCATCGTCTTCATCCACGGCGGCCTGACGCAGTTCCCGGAGGAGGTGCTGCGCCGGCAGTTGATGGTCAACCCGGTCGTCACGCGGCTGCTCGCGGCTGGATATTGCGTCGTTCAGGCGACCTTCCGCACCTACGAGCAGGACGTGCAGTCGCGCGGTCCCATCGAGGACGTGCGCGCGGTGGTTCATGCCTTGGCAAAGGTCCCGGGGGTGGACGCAAAACGCATTGCGCTCTTTGGCGGCAGCGGCGGCGGCAGCATCGCGCTGGAACTTGGCGGCGACCCGGCGGTGCGCGCCATCGTCGCCGGAGAGCCGGCCACGGTGCTCTACACCGGTATGCTCACCACGGGGGAGTATGGCCCGCGCCTCGCCATCATGGCCGCGCCGGAGAAATACCTCACGCCCGAATTGCGCCAGCGCACGTTGGAGAAGCTGAAGACCCTGCGCGCCCCAGTGCTGATCCTGCACGGCGACCGGCACGACCTGCACAAGCTCAACGGTCCGCTCTTCGTGCCGTTGATGAAGAAAGCCGGGGTGAAGGTGGAATACCGCGAATACGCCGGCTACGGGCACGGATTCTATTTCGGCGGTGGCGATGACCGCTGGGGCAAAGGCGCCGACGACACGGTTGTCGTTGAAGTCGTGCGGGACGTGCGCGCGTTTCTCGACCACTGGATGTCCGCCGACGACGAGGTCCCACCCGCGCCGAAATGAGACCGACCATGAGCGCGAGCGCCAACATCCTCCCCACCGTCGCCCTCGCCGCGTCACCGGCCGCACGGTATGCCCTCTGCCCCGGCATCGCTCCTCGCGCCATGAAGCGTCGCCGAATCCTCGTGCTCATCCTTGCACTGCTGCTTTGCGCGCGTGCGGCTCCCGGAGCGACGCTGCCGGAGGAAATCCACCGGCTCGCGTCGCCGTTGGTGGACGCCTCGGGCCAGGATCCTGCCCGCGCGGTCGGGCTGGTCGTGGTGGTGGTGACGAGCGCGGGCTCTCAGACGTTCGGCTTCGGCGCGCTGCATGCCGGCGGCACGACTCCGCCCGGTGGCGATACGTTTTTCCAGATCGGTTCTGTTTCCAAGACGCTCACGGGGCTGATTCTTGCGTCGGTGATTGAAAGCTCGGGCGGCTCGGTGCAGCCGGCCACGCCGGTCAACGCGCTGCTGGCGCCCGACCTGCGGATGCCTGGCTTCGGTGCGCAGCCGGTGACGGTCGCCCAGCTTGCCACCCACTACGGGGGCCTGCCGCAGTTCCCGACGAATCTGACCGGGCCGCCGTTCTATCCGGCGCAAGGCTACTCGCGGGCGCAGCTTTCCAATTATCTTGCCGGCTTCACGCTCAACGCGCCTCCAGGAACGGCTTACGAATACTCGAACACCGGCTTCGGCTTGCTCGCGCTTGCGCTGGGCGATCACACCGGGGCCGGGAGCTATTCGGCGCTGCTCGGTGCGTGGCTTACCGGGCCGCTGGGCATTGCGGACACGGGGTTGAACGAGGCGCCCTTCACCAACGCCGTGGCGGCGCGGCTCGCCCAGGGCTATCGCAGCACCGGCACAGCCCTGGTGCCGATGACGCTCTCCGACATGGGCGTGCTCGAAGGCGCAGGCGAGGTCATTTCGACTGGCAACGACATGGCGAAAGTGCTCCGCGCTTTGGCGGGTCTTTCGCCCTTTCCGATCCCCGGCGCAGTCGAGCGGGCGGTCTCGCCGCGGGCACCCGGCGCGCCCGGCACGATGACCGGCTACGGGTTGGACATCGACACGCTCCCCGGCGGCGCGCAGCAGTGGGAAAAGGCGGGGTTGGTCGCCGGCTACACGGCCTACATCGCTTTTCGACGCGTCCCCGGAAGCGGCGTCGTCATCCTGTCAAACCGCGGGCAGCATTCCGACGTGGTGCCGCTCGCGCGCCAGGTGCTCGCTTTGCTCACACCGCCGCAACTGAACATAGAAATACCCGCGCCGGGACAGGCGCGTGTGGCCTTCATGGCCGCCGGCCGGCTCACCTACGACGTGCAGGTTTCGACCAATCTCGCCGATTGGATCACCGCCAACTCTCTCACCAATTCCTCGACCACCGAAGCGGTGCTCCAAACCACCTTGCCCGCAACTGCGCCTGCCCAGTTCTTCCGTCTCCGTTATTGAAAGGGCACAATCCCATGACAACAAGTCCGCGCCAATCCTTCACTGCGCGCTTCCCAAACCAACGCCGGCCATGCTACAATCCGGCCCGTGAAGACCATTGACCAATCTCGCTGGGGTCAGGGCGCCCGTGGGCCGGCTCGCAGACACCACCAGCGAAGCCGCCTACGGTCGGATGAACTGGACAGCCGCCACAGCGGCAAGAACTCGCCTCGAAAGAGGCGCTGAAGAAGAGGATGGAAGAAGCGTCGAAGGAGTTTCGAGAAAAAGGGGCGGAGGTTTACGCCAAGGCGTAGATCTGGTATTCATTTGGCATGACCGATAGCCCGCCAACCGACAATCTGCCGCTTGCGGAGATCCTGCGTGCGGCGAACGGGCTGGTTGCGGCGGGATTGATTCAAGAATGGGCGCTCGGCGGCGCGCTGGCGGCGATTTACTACGTCGAACCGTTCACCACTTACGACGCGGACATTTTCTTCAT
>CAZEQV010000355.1:0-3640 GCA_964514435.1 uncultured Verrucomicrobiota bacterium | reverse complement strand
TGGCAGTCGAAGACCACTTCCTCCCATTCACGCGCGGCCTGCGTCGGCACCAACAACGTCCGTCCATCTGCTGTCTTTCGGTGCGACAAACCAGTCTCCAAAACTCGACGCACTTCATCAAATGTCAGCACCGGCTTGCCCGCCGCATCCCGGAACGAAACATCCACCCCCAACCAATCGTTACCGGTCGCCCGAACAGACGCCTCCGGCACCAGCACATCGCAACAGGAAAGAAACTTCCGCAACTGTCCGCCCAAGCTTACCGGCCACCGTCGCTGCCAACGCGGCAGAATGTTCGCCAGAAAATTCCCCACCGTCTGCTCCGACGTCATCCGGTACCCCTTCCCCACCGGCTCAAATCCCGCCGCTTCGATCTCATGCTTCACTTCATCCAGCACAAGGGCATCAGACTTCCGGTAACGAAACGGATTGTCAGCGTCCGGCAACCACTCGCTCACCGAGCCGGTTACGGAAAGTTCGAGATTCAAGCCGCGCAACGCGCCATCCAGCGTGAGAGAGAACTCCGGTGGCCTTGTCTCAAAGACAAGCTGGTCAAACAAGTCGTTGCACACAATCTCGCAGTGCCGCTCCAACGCCGGCAACTCGCGCTCATAAAACAGCGCAAACTCGCCTCGCTCCAAGACCATACCCGCCTGAAGCGCGACCGCGTACTGCGCCGGCAGGCTTGTCACTCGTGAAAGCACATTCCCGGCAAGCGCCCATCCTCCCGGCAAGTTTGCCGGTACGGTGGACTCAAGTCGCATCTGGAGTTTCCCGGTCGGCTGCAAATCCAGCAACAGCCGTGGTCGGACCGATTCCGACCGAATCTCGATTCGCTGCTTCTTCCCCAACCACACATGGGGATGTCCGCTCAACGTCTGAAAAAACTCGTCCCGGTCCTGTTCCCGCAAAAGCCAGATTCCCGGAACGGAACCGTTGTTGAGCCTTTCCACGATACTTAACAAACGGTCGTCGCGTTCATGCACCCGGTACGCTTGCACCGGCACGGAGGCAAACGGACGCATGGGGCTGCCGTCCACGGAACCTTCGAGAATGATGCGCATCTCCTTTGCTTGCCAAGCCGATGTCAAATCAAGAGGAAGCAAAATTGATAGTTCTAGCGTCGAACCGTCGGCTTCCAGAGGAACCCGTGGGAAAGCGGGTTTCTGCGGTTCGGGAACACGTACAGGCAAGGCTGCCGTAATCGGTTTGGGAAACAGGTAAGCATAGACCAGAGCGACAACGTGCGGACAGATCGTGCCTTGGTCGCGAGCCTGTCGGCAGCTACAGAGATTTTCCACGTCACGGGCGTGCGCGGCCACTTTGAGACGGGCTTTGACCGAAGTACCGGCCGTGGTGCGAATCGTGCCGGTCAGCAACGGTGGCTCATAACGCAAATCCTCAACCCGACCGGCTTCGGCGATCGTCTTACCTTCCTTATCCGCGCGCCAGTCACCCAGTTCGCGCAACAGATCACGGGTAATGGCCGGCTGTTGGTTTTCACCCGTCATCATTCACTTCAGCATCCATCTTCGGCCTTGGCGCTGCGAATGAACTCGATGTCCTGCAGTGTCAGCCGCATCCGATGGTACCGGTCTTCATATTCGCGGAGGAGCTTGTCCCAGTCATCAGCGGTGGGATGGTCGCCGGGAATAGGTTCGTCATTTTCGTCGGTGAATTCCCATTTGATGATGCGTTTCTGCTGCGTAAAACGCACGTTCCGTCGCGTGCCGTCTTCCCGCTTGTTGGTCCATTTGATTTCAATTCTCACGCGTTCACCTCAGCGGGCTTGTCCGGGAAGGGAATATCAGACAATTCCATCAGAGGATTGCGCTCACGGAAGAACCGCAGCGACCATTCGTTGGGCAACAACAGGACGCGCTGGCCGGCCGAGTCAATAGCGATGGTCGCACCGGTCGGTAGATCCGGGTTGGCGTCCTTGGGATCGCCGGATGCCGGCCGCATCCAACGCGCCACCTGCCACGGCGCGGGTTCGAGCCGGGAAGGCGCGCCGTATTCGCTTTCGAGCCGGTACTGCACGACTTCAAACTGCAACGGGCCAACCGCGGCCAGCAGGGGTACCTTTTGGACGGACGATGGCAGTTCGAACGATTGCACGACGCCTTCCTGTAAGAGTTGCTGCAAACCTTCGCGGAATTGTTTGTACTTCGACGGCGTGGGATTGTGGAGAAACGCAAAGTGCTCGGTAGCGAACCGGGGTATCTCGTTGTACACAATCGAGCCGTCCTCGGTGAGTGTGTCGCCGATGCTGAACTCTCCTTTGCCGACCAACCCGATCACGTCACCGGGGTAGGCGTCGTTCACCGTCTCGCGGTCGCGGGCGAACAGTTTGTGGGAGTTGGAGAGACGCACCTTCTTGCCGGTTCGCTGGTGCGCCACCAACATGTCGCGGGTGAACTTGCCGGACACAATCCGCAGAAACGCGATGCGGTCGCGATGGCGGGGATCCATGTTCGCCTGAATCTTGAATATAAACCCGGAAAACGATGGGTGTTCGGGCTGAACCATACCGGCTACCGAGCGGCGTGGCGTGGGCGGTGAGGAGTGTTCGAGGAAACTGTCGAGCAGCAGTTGCACGCCGAAGTTGTTCATGGCGCTGCCGAAGAATACCGGCGTGATTCCGCCGGTCAGGATTTCCGAGCGGTCAAATTCCGTACCCGCCGCATTGAGCATTTCAATTTCTTCGACCACTTGCCGGTATGTTTGCTCGGAGAGACGTTCGCACACCAATTGATCGGAAAGATCGCAAACGGAGACAGGCGCCCGGTAGGTGCCGTGCGGGGTGCGTTCGAACAGGTGCACCTCGCTGGTCTGGCGGTCGTACACGCCTTTGAACTCCGTGCCGGTGCCCAGCGGCCAGTTCATGGGATATACGCCAAGCTGCAATCCGTTCTCGATCTCGTCCATGAGTTCGAGCGGCTCTCGCGTGGGACGGTCCAGTTTGTTCATGAACGTGAAGATGGGAATGCCACGATGCCGGCACACTTCAAAGAGTTTGCGTGTCTGCGATTCGATGCCCTTGCCGGCATCTATCACCATCACCACCGCGTCCACGGCGGTGAGAACCCGGTAGGTGTCCTCGGAGAAGTCCTTGTGGCCGGGCGTGTCGAGCAGGTTGATGCAGTAATCTCGATAGTCGAATTGCAGCACGGTGGAGCTGATGGAAATACCCCGCTTGCGTTCGAGTTCCATCCAGTCGGAGCTGGTGGCGCGCTCATTCTTGCGGGCCGTGACCGAACCGGCCAGTTGCACTGCGCCGCCATACAGCAACAGCTTCTCCGTGAGCGTGGTCTTGCCGGCGTCGGGATGCGAAATGATGGCAAACGTGCGGCGCCGGGCGATCTCTTGTGCGTGTTCAGACATAATGAATGGCCGCGAACCATACAGCAAACCCCATCAGCACGGAAGCGCAGATGTGGGTGTGCATCTGACACTGCTGCCAGTGCTTACGTGCAGTGAAGAATTACTTGGTTCCCCAACAATTTCATTGAGCCACAAATCGCGGCCCTTTAGTCCCCCTCATCCTGACCTTCTCCCCTTTACCCCGAAAGTTTTCGGGGCAGGCGACGGGGGTGAGGGGCCCCCTGCCTGTGAGGGTGGACCGCGAGCGTTGTAGGGC
>CAZEQV010000354.1:0-3672 GCA_964514435.1 uncultured Verrucomicrobiota bacterium | reverse complement strand
GCACCGTGGAGATCTTCGATTTCGATGCGCGGGGCGAATTGGTGAAGCCGCCGCAAATCGTGATTGATGGCTTCGACGGCCAGAAGTGCTTTCTCGGGACCGCCACCGTCGGCGACGTCGACAACGACGGCAAGAACGAACTGGTGATCGGATGGAGTCGGGAGCGTGGTGTCTGCAAAGGAACGATTCTAGCGTATCGGGTCGAAGGAAAAGAGGCCAAACCGATATACACCTTCGCCCACGAAGACCCGGAGATGGGCTACGGATTCTTCGGGCAGTTGATGCATGTGGCCGACGTCGACAATGACGGCCAGAAAGACCTCGTAGTCACCACCCGGCACGAGCCGGTGCCCGGCGGCGAGGCCGGTGGTCATTTTCCGGCCCGGGCGTTTCTCTTCAAGGTTACTGCAAACCGCAAGGTGCAGCGGATGCTGCTAGTGAAGTTCAAAGACGGCGTGGCGGATTCCTGTTGGCCGGCTGTGGGCGACGTAGACAACGACGGCAAGAACGAACTCGTGTTGGCCACCGGCCGTGGCAGCCGGACGCAGCCAGGCACCTCGCATGTCTTGTTGCTCAAGAAACAGCCAGCCGCAACGTCGTCACCGTTACCGTGACTATCGGCAACTGAAAAGATCGCCCATGTGTCGCGCACCCAACTCCCCTCACGTGGAAGCGACCGTTGCTGCTAACGCCTGGCTTGCTCGGTCCGCTGACGTTGCGCGTTGTATCGGAGTTACAGATGAAGTGAAATCGGCCACATCGCCGGCAAGATCGAAAAGCTCGGCAAGTTGTTGCAGATGGAAGTGGCGAAGGTGTGTTGACATGCAGAACTCGGCCAAAGGTGACTGGATTGCGAGAATCTTCGGTGGCAGGCCACCGTCACGGCTTCTGCGCGCCGCCGAACGTCCGCAGCCGCCCGGCCAGGTGCAGAATCGAAACCGCTTCCACCTTCTCGCTCATCGCAAACGACTGGCTGCCCGGATAGACCACCCAGAGCCGGTCGAGTTTCAAATCCTCCATCGCCACCTGCATGGATTTCGTCACCTCCGGCGTGTCGCCGTATTTGAACTCGAACCCGAGCCGCCGCCCGTGGCTGAAGACCAACAAATCCAATTCCGGCCCGCTGTGCGTGGACCAGAAATAAGCGTCCCGCTCTCCCGTCACGCTCAGCACCTGCTCCAGCGCGAAACCTTCCCACGACGCCCCCAGCTTCGGATGCGACTCCAGCGACGCGAACCCGTCCAGTTTCATCAGCGCGTGCCACAACCCGCAATCGCGCACATAAACCTTCGGCGCCTTCACCTGTCGTTTGCCGACATTCTCGAACCACGGCGGCAACTGGCGCACGAGGAACATGCCGCACAGGATATCCAGATACTTGCGCGCCGTTGGCTCGGAGGCGCCCAGCGCGCGTGCCAGTTCCGCCGCGTTCCACTTCTGGCCGTGATAGTGCGCCACCATCGTCCAGAACCGCCGCAACGTCGCGGTCGGAATCGTCACACCCAACTGCGGCAGATCGCGCTCCAACACCGTGCGGATGAAATCCTCCTGCCACATCCGGCAGACCTGGTCGTTCTCCGCGGTGAACGCGGCTGGAAACCCGCCGCGCCACCACAGTTGCCGGAAGTTCTCCGCTCCCACCTCCGCCAGGTTCAATCCGCTCACATCCACAAACGACACACGCCCGGCCAGCGACTCCGACACGCCGCGCACAATCCAGGGCGATGCGCTGCCCAAAATCAAAAACCGCGCCGGCAGCGGACGCCGGTCAGCCAGCACCCGCAGCAACTGGAAAATCTCCGGCTTGCGTTGCACCTCATCAATCGCCACCAACCCCCGCAGCGGCTCCAACGCCGCCATCGGTTCCTTCAGCCGATCCAGTCCGCTCAACGTTTCCAAGTCGAAGAACTCGCACGGATGGTCCTGGGCATACAACCGCGCCAACGTGGTCTTGCCGGCTTGGCGCGCGCCGAGCAGCGCGACGACCGGGTAATGTCGCACCCGCTCGTCAATCGCCGCCAAGTAGTCAGGTCGCGGTATCATGCTGCCCGAATCCTACCTGCGGAAAATCGAAACATCAACTTTCGATTTTCAACAATAATCCGAACCTGTTATGGACGCAGGTGTTATGCGGCCGATGGCGAGTCGGTTCCCGGCCAGATCCTCGAGATCGGCAACACCAACAGCCGTTACCGTTTCTCCATTGGTGCGCGGAAGTTCGTCGAGTCATGGAACGTCCACGGCCCCGCGCATCATTGCGCCGTCGGCCTCGGCCACAGCGCAGACAAAATCGAGAAGCTCGGCAAGTTGTTGCAGATGGAAGTGGCGAAAGTGTGCTGAGACGCGTTTGACCTGGCTTCGCTGGCAGTTGACCCGCCATAGCCGGTAGGCGTAATCTCGCCGCCAGAAACCGGCATGGAAACTGTCTATATCGAGACGACGATCGTCAGCTACCTCGTGGCTGAACCGAGCCGGGACTTGCTCGTGGCCGCACACCAACAAACCACGCGCGACTGGTGGCAGAACCGGCGGCAGGATTTTGTTTGTCTCTGCTCGCCGGAAGTCGTCCGCGAAGCTTCCCTCGGCGACTCTGAACAAGTCGCGCGGCGTCTGGCCGTGCTCTCGACATTGCCGCAAGCCATGCTGACGCCGGAGGGCGAGGCCATCGCCAAGACGTTTCTCGCCACGGGAGCGTTGCCGCCTCTGGCGCAACCCGACGCCCTGCACCTCGCCATCGCCACGACGGCGGAAGTGGACTTTCTCATGACATGGAATTGCCGGCATCTGGCCAACGCGCAAATCCTGCGGCGGCTCGAACAGGAAGCGGCGCGGATGGGCTGGAAACTGCCGGCCGTTTGCACGCCGCTCGAACTGATGGGAGATTTGTCCGTATGAAACCGGGTCCGATACTCGAAGAAGCCTGGCGTGTGAAAGACCAGCTCGCGCGCGAGGCGGGTTACAACACCGACCGCTTTGTCGAAGGCCTCCGCCGCTGGTGCGAGAACCATCCGGCCACCGGCCCCGTGTTTCGCACTGCCGCGGAACTCCGCCGCTACGTCGCCGAGCAAGAACGCGAGCGTATGGCCGTGGTCCGGGAGACCCCGCCCCCGAAGGAACGTGAGTCCACCTGACTTGCCAGACCTGCAAGCGCCGGAGTTTTTCTTCAACCTCGCCGTGTAGTGACGTGGAAAACGATGGGCTGCATCTCAAAATCAGGACCATTCAAGGTCAGCCCCTTCAGCGGCAAAACTCTCGGGTTCTTGCTCATTGTCCTGAACACCAAATAGACATGGTAATTCGGCAATTTCGACGCCTTGGTCAGTTCATTGGCCGTCACGTAGAAACCGAGGTCGAGATTCGGCGCGCCGGTGGCTTTAACTTCGATGGGCCGTTCTGTTCCATCCTCGTCGAAGGAAAGGACATCGTAGCCCGCGCTGTCGTTGCGTTCAGCGACATGGACGATTTTCTTGGCTAGTTGTGGTTTGCCGGCGGCAATCAGTCGCTTTCTTTCTAGCGCGAGCACCAGAGCTTCGCCGCGGTCGCCAATGCGCTTCAGGCTGCGATGCCGCGCTTCGTGGTCGGTCTTGCCTTTGGCCGCTGTCAAAGCTGCGGCTGGTGCGGACGAGGGAGGCATTGAGGCGATGAATGTAGCGCCGGCCACCGCCTCATTCA
>CAZEQV010000353.1:0-3673 GCA_964514435.1 uncultured Verrucomicrobiota bacterium | reverse complement strand
AGGACCGGTGACGAGAAACTCCGCCGGATGCTCGAACACGATGTAAACCCTGTTCTCCTTCGACCGGGCTTGGAGGATCGGGTCGTTGCTCTTGGGGCCAAACATCCCGCCCGACGGACAGAGCAGGAAATCCGCGCCGCCTTCGCAAAGACGGCGCACGATGTCCTTGTCCCGGCGGTCGGCGCAGATCATCACGCCCACGCGGCCGAACGGCGTCGCGTGGACGGGCGAGACCGCGCCGGGCGTGTTGCGCACGCTTTCGTGTTCGAGGAGCTGCTTGCGGTAGCGGCCGATCAATTGTCCGTCGGGGCCGATAAGCACGGTGGTGTTGTGCCGGTGCCCGCCGCTGGCCTCGAGCATTCCCGCCACGAGCAGGATGTTCAGTTCCTTCGCCAGCCGCGCCAGCCGCCGGTAGTAAGGCCCGTCGGGAATCGGCTCGCCCAGCGCGCGATAGGTCTCCAGCGGGATGCTCTTGTCGGCGATGGCGTAGCCGTCGAGGAAGCACTCGGTCGTGCACACAATCCGCGCGCCGCCCGCCGCCGCCTCGCGGATCATCGGTTCGATGCGCTTGCAGTTCAGTTCCTTGTCGCCGCGAATCCACTTCAACACGACTCCCGCGATGCGGACCGTTTTCGGCCCGGCCGCAACCGCATCGCAGCAGGACAGTGCCGCCAGCACTACAAGCAGCCGCCAAGGAGCATGGGTTTTCATCGCATTCGCTTTCAATGGCCAAACTCGATGCGCACTTCATCCATCATCACCCAACCGCCCGGCAAGCGTGACCGATCCACCTCGTAGTCCTCGCCGGCCTTCATGCGGTGCGGCTCGCCCGCGAACGGCGGCAGGGGCGCCACGTCCAACGGATGGAGCACGAAGAGAATGTCCACGTTGACGTCGCGCAACACGTCCGCGACTTCGCCCCAACCGTAGGTCTCGGTGCGGTCGTTCCGCGAGCCGAGGCACTTCCACTGGCGAGGGTCGGGCGCGAAAACCGCCGTTTGCTCCGACCATGCCGGCGTCACCTCAAACGGCTGTCCCGCCAGGAGCTGGCCGACGAGGCGCGCGCCGACCCGTGCCTGCGCCAGAAACATCATCGCCGCCCCGCGCAGTTCGATCTCGCCCTTCAAGCGCAAGGTCAGGCGCGCATTCGTGAAGTCGGTGGGAAAGCCGCCGGCGACGAAACGGTTATGTCCGCCGAGTTCTTTGCAGCGCGCCGGGAAATCCGGGCCGTGGCGGGTGTGCAGCGCGCCCAACAGGTGCAGGTAGCCGGCGCCAGGCGGCGCGGCTGTCATCGTCGAGAAACCCTTCCAGCCGGAGACGGTCTATTGTCCGCAAAGCTTCCACACGCATCAGCACGCTCGCATAGGCGCGTTCCCATGCCCCCCCAATCCCCAATGCCGCCCTGCTGCCGTAACAAACGCCTCAGCACCACCGACGTGTCGAGATACACATTCATCGCCCGCAACGGTCTTCAACCAACAGGCGCACCGCATCCACAGCTTTCAACGGCTCAACGCCCTCCACCGATTTCAATCGCGACATCGGCTGTTGCGGACGGCGAATCCCTGCGCCCTTGGTTTCTTGATACGGCACGAGCTTGGCCACCGGATGATTGTGCGATGCCACCACAACTTCCTCGCCGCCACGCACCGTCCGTAAATACCGGCTCAACTCCGTCTTCAAACTGGCCACGCTTACAGTCGTCATGGCCACACCATGGTCATATCCAGACCACAATTCAAGCCAAACCTTCCCGTAGCAATTGTTAGGGGCGCATCTCAGTTTTTGGAAAGGTTCCGCCCGCCGCGCCGAAGGCGCGGAAGTATATCAGCCCAGGGCAAGCGAGTCCGCGAGCGCCGCCCTGGGTTGGCAACGCCACCAAGCAGCCGCCCTGAAGGGGCGGCGGTGATGGCACGGCGGCGGTTCTCCTTGCGCCCCTTCAGGGCGCAGGCGGTTATTGCAATGATTCCCAGGGCGGCGCTCGCGGACTCGCTTGCCCTGGGCTGATTTACCGCTGCACCTTCGGTGCGATCCGAAAGCCGAACCACCCTCTCAAATAGTGGGATGCGCCCAATTGTTAGATGTGGGGATGTGAACCCGATGATGTGTGCGCCCTCAACCAAAAACCTTCAACCTTCTGCGCACCACCCCGCCCGCCATGTCCACTCGTAAAGGCCGCGCCATGACCGCGAAACATGCCCAAATCAGCCCAGCAACGGTGTTTATTTGGCAAGGGACTCAAATCAATTGTGGCTGGTGGGGATGTGACCCCGATGACCATGCGATCCCAATCCGAGGCGCAGACCTCACCCCTCCAGCACCCGACAATTCAGCCCACCGAAATTGCGGAATCCCCTGTCAAACGTCACCAACTGCAACCCCGCCCCCATCGCAAACGCCGCCAGATAAGCATCCTGCCAGAGCTTCGGCGCAAAAGACTGCGGCAGCGTCGCCTTCTTCAACGCCCCCTCCAAACCCGCTGGCTCCGCCCGGAAAACAAACCGCTCGTCCTCCATCAGCGTTTCATACACCCGCCAGCATTCCTCCGTCGAAAGCGCCTCCTCCTTCATCACCGCCGGATTGTTCAGCAACCGCAGCAACCCCAGTTGCGTCACCCGGCAGACCGCCACTTCATGCCGCTTCGCGACGCCCTCGGCCCACTGGCACGCCACGCCGTGGTGAACGTGCCGATCCGAGCACAGCGCCAGCAACACGTTAACGTCGCACAGCGTTGTCACCCGGCGCCTCCGCTTCGTTGTCCATTTCAACTTCCGCCCTGCGCACTTCCTCGACCGTGAGCGTGCCCGGTTTGCCGCTCTTCAAAATCGGAAACCGTGTGGTTCGCAAGTCGTGCTTCGCTGCCGATTCCTGGCGGATGGCCATCCGCAACGCATCCGCCACCACATCCTTCAACTTGCGCCCTTCCGTCGCGGCTTTTGCCTTCGCCTCGCGAAAGAGATCGTCTGGAATTTCCAGCGTCGTTTTCATGCCGCCCATATTCCCATATTTCCACCCAGCCGTCAACCGATCAGCGATTCAATCTCGAATGCGACGGTAAAACCTCGCCATGTCCACTCGTAAAGGTCGCGCCATGACCGCAGCCCATCCCCCAGTCGCCAGCCAACGTCAATCAATTGTTAGATGTGGGGATGTGAGCCCGATGATCACTCTCAAACGATATCAATTCCTTCGTCTTCTTAAGAAGTTACCGATTAGACAAGCCATACCGATACCAACGAGCGCTGCTGTGGAGGGTTCTGGGACAAAGAATGGATGGACTGCGATTACGCCTGTGCCTCCAGCATCATTAATACCTAAATTTAATTTTCCCTGATTATCAAAAGCACCGTTTACTCCTATAAAACTACTAGCACTAGGATAATTAGTAAATCCCCATCTCTCCATAGAAGACACATTAGTATTATTATTATAAAGATGAACTACATCAACATAAGTATTTGCATCAACAAGAAGCAAATCATTTCTTCCTCTAATATTTCCAAGTCCGAAATATTCGTGGTCTAATGTGATTGAATCTACACCAACATACCCAGACGGTGAATTTGTCATTATCTTTATTGTTGTTCCTGCTCCATCCAAAACCCACAGCCAATTATCTAATCTGGGTATGCACTTGATTCCCTTCACCGCAACCGGTAGTATTTTAGCTGCA
>CAZEQV010000352.1:0-3705 GCA_964514435.1 uncultured Verrucomicrobiota bacterium | reverse complement strand
CGGCGCCGGGCGAGACGCGCGCGCTCAATGTCATCCTTCCACGCCGCACCGGTTCGGTGAAGATACTGACGGAACCTGCCGATGCCGGGGTGACGCTGTTTGGGGACGGCGATTTTCGCGCCACGTTTCAAGGCCCCGAAGTGTTGCAGGAACTTCCCACCGGCTTCTATGGAGTGTTTGTGCACAAGGAAAATCACCTCGCCCAGCGCGGTGAATTGCAGGTGGAACATGGGAAGGTCCACGAGCTGCGGTTCTCGCTGTCGGCGGTGACCTTGTGGTCGGCGGTGGTGAGCGGGAACGTGTTGTCGGTTCCGGTGGTGGCGGATTTTGATGGCGATGGATCCGGTGACGTGGTGATCGGCGACGACGATGGCCGCATCTATTGTCTGTCCGGCCGCAACGGGATTCCGATCTGGGTTTCCAAAGCCGGCAACTCCGTGCAAGCCCCGTTTTCCCTGGCCGACATGGATGGAAACGGTTCGCCTGATGTGATCGTGGGTTCGACAGACGGAGCGGTCTATTGCTTGAACGGGCGTACCGGGCAATCGCTGTGGACCGCGCAGACGCAGGGACCGATTCTTGGTCCGGTGTTGTTGCGCGATGTGAACGGCGACAAGGAGCCGGACGCGTTCTTCGGTTCGGATGACGGCAGCGTGTATGCCGTGAACGGCCGCACCGGCCAATGGCTCTGGCGGCGCAGCGTGTCCGGCAGGGTGGGAAGTTGTCTGTCATGGGCGAAAGACAGGAACACGACGGTTTTGCTGGCCGGTACGCTCGACAAGGTATTGCACGTGATCCGACCGGGTGACGGCGAGGTGATCGGGACTGTTTCGGTGGAGGCGCCGCTGGCGTTTCCGCCGCGCGTGGAAGATTTGTCGCAGAACGGCGAATGGGTGGCGGTGTTTCCGGTGCCGCAAAGCGCCACGGACCCGCTCGCCTGCGTGGCGGTGTCATTGTCGGCGCGCCAACAGATACCGGCTCCGTCAGAGCTTCCGCACTGGATTGACTTCGATGGCGACGGGAGATTGGAAAAGCTGGTGGCAACAGGGGAAGGCACGCGGTGTTGGGAGAACGACGGTAAAACGCTGCGGTGGCGGTCGCCGTATGTGGCCATCGCGCCGTACACGGCTGACATCAACGCGGATGGCGTGATGGATCTGGTGTTCAACAACGGCCCCGATGCGTTGTTGGGGTTGTCCGGACAGGATGGCTCGGTAATCGGTCACATCATTCTCGAATCCGGCAGCGGACGTGGAATGGCCTTGGACGATGTGGATCGGGACGGTTTGCCCGATGTCGTGTTGGGTGCAGGTCGAAAGGTGATGTGTTTTTCCTGGAGCGGCGGGCGGAAACAATGGCTGACCAAGGCCAAGGAATACTTTGATGCCGCGTTGGCTGTTTCGGGCGGGCGGGTGATTGCCAAGGACATTGGGGGAACCATTGCGGCCTATGAGCGAGGCCAATCGTTGCCGGTGTGGAGCGTGGCGACTTCCACGCAGCCGGCTCCCTATAGCGCACCGGCTGCCGATGATGAAATCGTCGTGGACATGGATGCGCACGCTCGGAAGTTGCGCTCGTTCGAGGCGCGGACCGGCAAGGTGATTTGGGAGGTGTCGGTGCCCGGTATGGCGGATACGCCGGCCGGCACGCCGACGTTGTCCGGGCGGGTTGTGTTGGTGAGCGACGGGATTTCGAACCTGGTTTGTGTGAGCCGCTTGGATGGCGCAGAGTTGTGGCGACAGGTGTTGACGGGCGGTTTGTCGCCGGCAACGGTTTCGGGAGATCGTGTGTGGGCGGCGGACGGCGTGAACACGTTGGTTTGTCTGGCCTTGGTTGACGGAAAGAAGTTGTGGACGTTCACAGCTTCGGATCCCTTTTTGTCGGCCCCGGTCGGATTGGACTTGAATGAGGATGATGTGGCGGATGCGCTGGCGGTATGCGGAAACGGGTACGTGTACGCGCTGGACGGCATGACGGGGGCGGAATTGTGGAAGATTCAATACAGCAATCAACGATCGAGGAGCCGCAATCGGTTGTTGTTGGCTGACGTGACCGGGGACGGAGTGCCCGAAGGAATCCTGGCGACGGTGCAGGGCGGATTGAAAGTGCTGGATTTGAAGAATCGGGAAATGCGGCAGGCGGCGGGGGTCGTTGGGCCGGTGATGTCGGAACCGGCTTTGTGTGATGTGAACGACGACAAGGTGCCGGACATCATCGTGGGCACGATGAATCGCCGGTTGGTTTGTGTGTCCGGCAAGGATTTGTCAGTGTTGTGGACGTATGAGCTGGGAGCGCAAGTTCGGTACAGCGTGCCCGTGTGCTTGCCGGATGAAGAAAACGAGACAGTGGTGGTGATGGTAGGGACGGGACCACCGGAGAACGGGCTGTATTGTCTTCGGGCGTCCGCCCCGGCCGGCAAGGGCAGGGCGTGGACGGGGCCGTGGCGGGTGGACGTGCGCGAGGCGCGGTAGCTTGTTCGTTGCGTGTTTTGCCGGGGCTGTGTTACAAGGCTGCCATGTTCAAACAGCAACAGACCATCAAACGGGAAGTTTCATTCACGGGTGTGGGCATTCATACCGGCAACAAGGTGACGATGCGCTGGAAGCCGGCCCCCGTGGATCATGGAGTCAAGTTTGTCCGCACGGACTTGGAGTCGCATCCGTCGGTGGAAGCCCACGTCAGCAACATCAAGGATGTGACGCGATGGACGACTATCGGGAAGAATGGCGCGGTGGTGCACACGGTGGAACATGTGTTGGCGGCGTTGAACGCGTGCGGGGTGGATAATGTGGTGGTGGAGTTGGACGGGAATGAGCCGCCGGTCGGGGATGGCAGCTCGAAAGCGTTTGTGGGGATGCTGAAACAGGCCGGTATTCAGCCGTTGGAGGGGAAGAAGACGGTTTTTCAGCCGCGCGAGCCGATTCACGTCGAGGTCGGAGACGCGCTGGCTGTGGTGTTGCCGAGCGATCATCTGCGGGTAAGCTGCACGATTCATTACGGCAAGCCCGGTCTGGATGCGCAGTTTCTCAGTTTACCGATTGACGCAGACACGTTTGAAACGCAGATCGCTCCCGCGAGGACGTTCGCGTTTTATGAAGACATCCAATACTTGGCCGACAAGGGATTGATCAAAGGCGGGAGTTTGTCCAATGCGGTGCTCATTCGGAATGAGACGATCATCAGCACGGAGCCATTGCGGTACCGGGACGAATTCGTGCGCCACAAGATTTTGGATGTCGTGGGTGATTTGGCGTTATTGGGAATGCCGTTGGCGGCGCACATCGTCACGGTGCGGCCCGGTCACGCATCCAACGCGGAGATGACCAAGGCACTGGCCGCGCTGCTGGAGAAAGAACGGCCGTTTGTGCCCATGGTGCCGCCCGAAATCGCCATCCAGCCGGAAGAAATGGCGCTGGACACGGTGCGATTGCTGAACATTTTGCCCCACCGGTATCCATTTCTGCTCGTGGATCGAATCCTGAAAATTGAAGGCGAGCAGAAGATCACCGGGTTGAAGAACGTGACGATGAACGAGCCGTATTTTCAGGGGCATTTCCCCGGTCATCCCATCATGCCGGGCGTGTTGCAGGTGGAAGCCATCGCGCAGGTGGCCGGTGTGTTGATGCTCAACGCCAGCCAGAACGAGAAGCGGGTGGCCTATTTCATGAGCGCCAACAACGTCAAGTTCCGCAAACCCGTGCGGCC
>CAZEQV010000351.1:1441-3719 GCA_964514435.1 uncultured Verrucomicrobiota bacterium | reverse complement strand
GTGATCAACCTGGTGGATGAGACCCTGGTGGAGGCCATGAACTTGACCTCGGGTGAATACGCCTATGCCGTGGACGAGTTCGCCCTGGCCGGCCTGACGCCGGCCCCCAGCAGCGTGGTCCGCCCGCCGCGCGTGGCGGAGGCCAAGGTGGCGCTGGAGTGCCAGCTCACCCAGATCGTGCCGGTGCAGGACACCCACTACACGCTCGTACTCGGGCGCGTGGTGCGCTTCCACCTCCAGGACGGGCTGCTGCGCCCGAACGGCCTGGTGGACGCGGCCCTGCTCCGGCCCCTGGCCCGGCTGGGCGGAGACGAATACGCCGCGCTCGGCCCGGTGTTTGAAATGAACCGGCCGGCGTGACGGCCCGCTACATTCTCGACAATCAACCCGCGAACCGCGCGGAAAGGCACAAGACTTACCGGGTGAAATCCGATGACTTGCTCAAATCATCCGGCATCACGCGCGGTCCTGAGAAGGATCCGCGTTTGGGCCGCGCCTACACACCCCCGCGTTACACCTGGCCGGACTGGGCCAGGAAGGAGAATTGAAATGCGACGTTTCTTCCTGTTGGGATTTCTCTGCGCCGCCACCGGCCTGTCCGCCGCCGAACCGCTCAAAGTGGTTTGCTTCGGCGACAGCATTACCGGGGACCGTCCGCGCAAACCCTATTTGCATCAATACGTAAAGTTCTCCGACATGCTCCAACTAATGCTCGAAGCGAAGCTGGGGACCGGCAACGTCGTGGTGCTCAATCGCGGTTGGGGCGGCGACAAGACGCCGGGCGCGGTGAAACGGCTTCAAGAAGACGTGCTCGACGAAAAACCGGCCATCGTCATCATGCTCATCGGCGGCAACGATCCGAAAGACGACGACGCGCGCGCGCAGACCACGGCCAACCTGACCGGCATGGTGCAGCAGTTGAAGGCGGCGAAGATCAAGGTGCTGCTGCTCCAATACGCCGTGCTTGATGCCGGCGAGAAGACGTGGCGTCACCTTGCCGGCAACAACGATTTGATTGCTGCTGTGGCGAAGGAGCTTGATGTGCCGACGCTCGCGCTCCAGCCCGCGTTCGATGCCGCCGCCAAGACGCAGCCAGCAACGGAACTGGTCAACGCGGTGGATGGTGTGCATCTCAACCCCGGTGGCGAAATCGTGGTAGCCCGCGCCATCTTCACCAAGCTTGTTGAACTCGGATGGATTAAATGAGAACAGCCCTCGCACTTCTGCTCATCCTGGCCGGCAACGTTCATGCCGAGCGCGTGCTCATCCTACTCGCGGAAGGTTTCAACCGGGGCGAGTTTTCCGAGCCGTACGCCGCGCTCACCAATGCCGGGCACCAAGTGGACGTCGCCTCCCCGGCCAAAGGCACGGTACTCGTCAGCCCGGAGAAAGGCCCGCAGCCCGGCAAGGACGCCGAAGCCAACCTCACACTCGCCGACGTGGACGTGAAGAACTATGCCGCACTCGTGATTCCCGGCGGTTACAGTCCCGGCAATCTGGAGAAACACCCGCAGTCGCTGGAGATCTGCCGGCAATTCATGGCGGCCGGCAAGCCAGTCGCCACGATCTGTCATGGGCCACGGCTGTTGCTGCGGGCCGGGCTGCTCAAGGACCGGACGTTCACCTGCCTCTACAGCGTCGCCGACGAACTCGCCGATGACTGGAAGGCCAAACCATTCGGCAAGTATCTGGACCTGCCGGTGATCGTGGATGGCAACCTGATCACATCCCGCTATCCCGGCGACCTCGCGCTGTTCAACGCCGCCGTGCTCAAGGCGCTTGGCGCGACCGTGACAAATGAGTTTCCCGGCATCGCGATGAACTTCACCTCGCCGAAGGTTCCGCAAACGGAGATCGTCCTCGCGTTACGGCAGGGCGCAGATGAGAGCGTGGTGTTCGCCGTCACGAAGACAGCCGAGGCGCAGAGCAAGAAGCTCATCAAGGTTGCGTCGTATCCCGCCGAAGTTCCCGCCAACGCCCTCATCATCGCTCCCGGTGGCGTCTGGCCGGAAAAAAACACCGGCGCCCGGCAAGCGGAGCAACCGGCGTGGATCGAGGAACAAGCCAAGGCCGACACGGCGCGCAACGAGTGGTTGCTCGCGCAACACAAGGCGGGCGCGACGTTGTTGCTGGTGGGCTTGGATTCGTTGCGCCTGGGCCGGCTGGAACAGTTCAAGGGCAAGAAGTTTGCCTGCACCGACCAAGCCGTCTGGTCGTTTGGCAAACAGGGCGGGAAATACAGCGGCGAAAAAGCGCTGCTGACCGACACGCGTCTCAT
>CAZEQV010000351.1:0-1431 GCA_964514435.1 uncultured Verrucomicrobiota bacterium | reverse complement strand
CTCTCGACGCCGCGTTGAAATTGTTGACGGAGGAAAGGCCATGAAGCTCCAAGTGTGTCTGCTGTTGCTAGCGGCCAGTGCGTGGGCCGGGCCGGTTCAGGTCACGGTCGAGCAGAAAACGCATCCATGCATTGTGGCCGATTATCGCGACGACGGTTCGCCGCGGGCGATGTATCACAAGCCGGAGACGATCCGCACCAATGACATCACTTTCCCGCTGATCACGCTCAACAACGGCGCGGTCGAAATCAAAATCATCCCGACGCTTGGGATGCGCGTGTTGAACGCCGTGGACCTGAAATCAGGACAGTCCTTTGCCGGCACCGCCGATCCGCGTCGGTTCGAGACGGAGCCGTTCCAAGACACCCTTGCGTTCAATGCCGGGTTCACCGAGGCTTCGTTCCCGTATTTCGAGCACGGCGTCGGCGTCCGTCAATCCGCCGGTTGGCGTTTCATCACCAATGCCGACGCCTCGGTCACGGTCGCAATGAACATGCGGTTCACGCACCACCAGGAACCGCGTCACATGGGCCGGTATGGCCGCTATTCGCAGGCACACCTCTCGCAATGGCTCACGCTCAAGCCGGACGCCGACAGCTACACGGTCACCTACCGGCTCGACAACCCCACACCGTTGCGCCGCAGCAACCGGCTCTGGGTGAACCACATTTTCTACACCGACAAATACGACGAGCAGCACATCCTCTATCCGACCGGCTTCGTCATCCCGCACAATGGCCAGACCGTCGCGCCGTTCTACGCGGCAGGCGGCAACCTCCAATGGGTTAACGTCTCGCACTTCGCGCTTTACCCCGAATACGGCTTCAGCGGCATCTACGTGCCGGATCGCAAGGTCAACACTGTCATCTTCCAAGACACCAAGATCGCGCCCGGCATGAAGCTCTACACGCAGAAGGCCGACAGCGGCAAAATGGAAATCTGGCACGGCACCACACCCGTCTTCGAGGATCCCGGCCATTTCCTCGCTCCCTTCGAGCCGGTGCAGTTCACACTCACCTACCGCATGATTGCCGGCGACCGGTATTGGGAAGGCGTAAAAGACTTTGCCGACACCCGCGACCGGCTGGCCACGGTCAAACCCCTCGGCGGCAAGTTCCGCATGGAACTGGAGGAAATCACCAACCACATCGGCGCGCCGACCGACCGCGATGCGATTGGCGTCGCGCGCAAAGGCAAGCCGGCCGACCCCGAACTCGCGCAGAGCCTCGCCAACGTCTGCTACCGGTACGGCCACTTCGACCTCGCGCTCCAGATGACCGACGACGACTTTCTGCGCGGACTCATCGCGTGGGAACGCGGCGAGGAAGTGGACTTCGGCAAAGCCGGCCTCGATGCCCATTACCATCGCGCCTTGCTCGCCCTTCAAGCCGGCAAAAAGGATGACGCCGTCAAACTTCTCGATGAACTGAT
>CAZEQV010000350.1:0-3744 GCA_964514435.1 uncultured Verrucomicrobiota bacterium | reverse complement strand
CAGGTCGGGGGCATACTGCATGGAGCAAAACTGCTGGAGACCCAGCCGGGTTTGTCGCAGAAACCACTGGTGCGATGGTTGCCGAACCAGATGTTGAATGTCGACCACGCCAACCGCACTGTGCTGTTGTACTATACCGGCCTCACACGCGTGGCCAAAGGGATATTGCAGGACATCGTGCGCGGAATGTTTCTGAACTCGCACCGGCATCTGGCGGTGCTGGAGCAGATCGGCACCAACGCGTTGTTCACGGCCGACGCCCTGCAGCGAAGCGACCGGAACGCCTTGTGCGAAGCCGTGCGACGCAGTTGGCATCTCAACCAAGAACTCGATTCCGGCACCAATCCCCCCGCCGTGCGAGCCATGTTGCGGCCTGTTTCCGACCATCTGAGCGCGGCGAAGTTGCTCGGCGCGGGCGGCGGCGGTTATTTGCTGATGTTCGCCAAAGATGCCGATGCGGCCGAGCGAGTGCGCCGACGGCTGCTGGAGAACCCGCCCAACGCCAAGGCGCGCTTCGTGGATTTCAGCATCTCCGACACCGGACTGCGCGTCACTCGCAGTTGATCACCGTCATGATCCGAAACATCAACATCTGGCTGCCGGGCTATCTGGCTTCGCGGAAACGCGGGCAACTGCCAAAGCCCGCGCATGTGTTCTTCTGTTTCGTGGACCACTTCGAGCCGTTGTGGGGAAAGGCTTCGACGTTTCAGGGGTTGGAACGGGTTGAACATTGGTTCGAGCATTATCCCCGCATGGCCGACAAGTTTCGAGACGCGGACGGACGCCATCCGCAACACACATTCTTCTATCCCGCCGAAGAATATCGGAGCGAATATCTGGAGCTGCTATCGGAATTGTGCGCGCAAGGTTACGGCGAAGTCGAGATCCATCTGCACCACGACAACGACACGGCGGCCAATCTCAAATCCCAAATCTTGAATTTCAAATCCCAACTAGCCGGGCACGGTTTTCTGTCCCAAGGCCGGTACGGTTTCATTCATGGCAACTGGGTGCTCGACAACTGCCGGTCGGATGGCCGCTGGTGCGGCGTGAACAATGAACTTCAGGTGTTGCGCGAGACGGGATGCTACGCCGATTTCACCCTGCCCAGCGCGCCCAACGAAGGCCAGACACGCACCGTGAACTCGATTTATTACGCCACCGATGATCCGGAGAAACCGAAGTCGCACGACACCGGTGCGCCGGTGCATGTTGGCGGCAAGGAAACCGGCGACCTGATGATCATCCAGGGACCCCTGGCGTTTGATTGGCGCAGCCGGAAATTCGGCGTTCTGCCGCGCATCGAAAATGGCAACGTAGCCGGGTATCAGCCGCCCACTGCTCATCGCGTGGACAATTGGATCCGGCAGCGTATTGGCGTGGTCGGCAAGTTGGACTGGATTTTTGTGAAGGTTCACACCCACGGTTGCCAGGAGAGGAGTTTTCGCGCGTTGATGGGCGAAGCGGCGGTCGAAATGCATATGCACCTCCATCAACGCTACAACGACGGCCAAGAGTTCATCTTGCACTACGTCACGGCCCGCGAAATGTACAATCTCGTCAAGGCCGCCGAAGCCGGCAAGATCGGCGACCCGAATCAGTACCGGGACTTCATCCTGCCTCCGCCGCCGGTGCGCGTCTCTCCCCGCAGCCACATCTAGGCTGTGATTGTTCCCGCTTTGCCTGGACGGCCGGCAGGTGTATTTTGCCGCCATGCGCAAGGTTTATCGAATCGCCGTGTTGGTTGTCCTGCTGCAAATCGTGATGATTGCCATTGGTCCGCCGGAGTTTCTCGGCGACTGGCTCAACCTGAGCAGCGAACATTACGATCCGCAGCCGCGGTATGTTGTCGTTCTGGGCGGCTCCGGGGTGCCCAGTGGTCCCACATTGGTGCGGTGCTATCTCGCCGCACAACTGGGCCGGGGCATGACCAACGCGACGTTCATCGTGGCCCTGCCAACGGACAGCGACCCCGAAGCGAGCCACGTGGGCCGAATGCGGGACGAATTGGTGATGCGCGGCATACCGGCTTCCTCCGTGACCCTGGCCGGCCAAGGACACAACACACGCCAACAGGCCACTCACATTGCCAGCTTGATCGGCCACAACGCGATGAATCAATCCGTTTTGGTCGTAAGTTCCCACTATCACACCAGACGCGGCGTGTTGTGTTTCCGCAAGGCCGGGTTCGCCAACGTGACCGGGGTTTCCCCCGAAACTCCCGAGGAAGACGCGCCGCCGGGAGCGTGGGCGTGGCTGCGGTACGGCATTTGGAAAAACGCCAGCGACTGGATTTTCACCACCCGCGAATTGTTGGCGTGGCTGGTCACGAATGTGTCATGAGCCTGCTGGCCATCGGCCTGTTGGCAGCGGCTTCGTTGACGAAGCCGGTCATGTTCGACACGCCCGAAGCCGATGCGATTCTCAGTCAACTCCAGGTGTTCCCGCCGGACAATCCGTGGAATCAGGTGGTGACGAATTGGCCGTTGCATCCGAACTCCAAGAACATGATCGCATCCGTCGGCGCGGCGAAACCGCTGCGGTACAATCCGGACATGGCGTTTGTGTTGGTGCCTCCCAACCAGCCCAAGCTGCCGGTCAAGATCACGGCGTACCCAGACGAATCGGATCCGGGACCGTTTCCCGTGCCGGACAATCTGCCCATCGAAGGCTGGCCGGTATGCTGTGCGGGTCAGAAATTGGCCGACGTGCAGCGCGACGCCGAAAAGTTCAAGGGCGACCGGCATGGCATCGTCGTGGATCCGGTAAACCGGATGTTATACGAGTTTTTCGCCATCAAACGCACCGGGACAGGTTGGGAAGCGGCTCAAGCCTCCGCGTTCGATTTGAAGACAAACAAACTTCGTCCAGCCGGTTGGACATCGGCGGATGCGGCGGGGCTGCCCATCTTCCCGGCCGTTGTCCGGTATGATGAGTTGAAGCGGGGAGAAATTCGCCACGCATTGCGGGTCACAATCCGGCACACACGCCGCGCGTACGTCGCACCGGCCACGCACTACGCCAGCCGTCTGACGGATGAAAACCTGCCGCGGATGGGCGAACGTCTGCGGTTGCGCCAGGATTTTGACGTGACCGGCTTCACACCGGAAGGGCGAACCATTCTCACAGCCTTGAAGCGCTATGGGATGTTTGTGGCCGACAACGGCATCGAATGGGCGATTTCCGTTGCGCCCGATCCGAGGATACCGGTTCTGCACAAGGAGTTGCGCCGCGTGACGGGTGCCGACTTCGAAGTGGTGACGCCGCCGTCAGGGGTTTTGGTTGAATCAGCCCCGTAATTGCAGTACATACACCGCCATGACTGGCGAAACAACAGTTGCACCGACCACACCGAAACCACCGCGCATCAATCTCCGTCGCCCGGACATCATGGAAGCTGTCCGGGAACAGGTGGAAAACCATTACCGCAGCATGTTGGTGGAGAAATTGCGCGGACGGGGAGGACAGTTCGAAGCGGGCGGCTTGAAGATTCGTTTGGCCAAGGAGTTTGGGTTCTGTTACGGCGTCGAGCGCGCGATTGACCTGGCGTACGCGGCACGGAAGGTTTTCCCGCAACAACCCATCCACATTCTCGGCGAGATCATTCACAACCCGGAAGTGAACGAACAGCTCATCGCCATGGACATCAAGTTTCTGTCCGGCCCCCACAAGAGCGCGAGCATCGAAGACTTGAAGGAAAACGATATCGTCATCATCCCGGCCTTCGGCGCGGAGATGACCACG
>CAZEQV010000349.1:0-3766 GCA_964514435.1 uncultured Verrucomicrobiota bacterium | reverse complement strand
GACTGTGAGCCAGAACGGGTTCGACGTGTTTAGCCACGAAATCCAGCATCATCGGGTCGGCCATCATGGGCGGACTGACCTCGAACGTCACGCCCGGGAACTTTTTCAGCGTTTGTTCGAAGATGAAGGGTATGTCCTCGCGCAGATGCGAGCCGGGCACCAGGAAAAAGGCGTAGCCGAAAATGTGGGTGCATCCTTGCCGGACCAGCTTGCGGATGGCCACCGGGATGAGCGGTTTGCCGAGTTCCATGAAGCACGGCTCGATGGGGGCGCCGGGAAATCGTCGTTTCAATTGTTCCACAAGCTGCAGCATCATCTCGTTTCCTTCTTTGACGCGCGAGCCGTGAGTGAATACCAAAACCCCTGTCTTTTGTTGCATGGCCTGCTAGTATAGCCGCATGAACGACGAAATCAAACGGCAGTACGTCAATTATCTGTTCTTCAAGGTGGATCCGCTCTGGCGTCGTCTTCCCAAGCAAGACCGCGAGGCCGGCAAGAATGAATTTTTCACCGTGCTGGCCAAATGGACGGGCAAATGTCTCATCATCCCGTTTACCACGGTCGGCACGCGGGCGGACACCGATTTCATGATCTGGCGCATCTCGGAGCGGTTGGAAGATTTCACCGAGATGAGCACCGAATTGATGAACTGCGCCCTCGGTCAATGGTGCATGACGCCCTACAGCTACCTAGGCATGACCAAACGCTCCATGTATGTGGACAAACACGAGCATCCCGGCAGCGAAGGCCGTCGCGCCCGCGTCGTGCCGGCCGAGAAGAAATACCTTTTCGTCTATCCGTTCTGGAAGACGGCCGAGTGGTATCAGCTTCCCAAAGAAGAACGCCAGCAGATGATGAACGTTCACATTGACACCGGGCACCGCTACCCCGGCATCAAGATCAACACCATCTACTGCTTCGGACTCGATGACCCCGAATTCGTCGTGGCCTTCGAGGGCGACACGCCGGCGGAGTTCCTCGACCTGGTGATGGAAATGCGAGAGCATCGCGTGCGTCTGTTCACCGAACGCGACACGCCGATCTTCACCTGCATCCGCGGCTCGGTCGCCGAAGTGCTCAACACGCTCGGTTGACGCACTGGGCCGACGACGATGCGCGCCTATCTGGTGCGAAAACTGGTCTCGTTGGCGCTGGCAATGTGGTTGGCCAGCCTCGCCATCTTCCTCATCGTCCGGCTCGTGCCCGGTGACCCCGCGCGGCTGTTGTTGAAAAATCCCACACCGGAAAAGATCGCCGAGATACGTCACCGGCTCGGGCTGGATCGTTCTTTGCCGGTTCAATACCTGTTGTTTCTCCGCCACACATTCGGAAAAGGCTCGCTCGGTCAATCCATCGTGACCGGCCGCGATGTCAAAGAGGACCTTGCCCGCACTTGGCTGGCCACGGCGCAACTGACGCTGGCGGCGATGTTCATCGCCACGGTGGCCGGCATGTGGCTGGGCGTCTATTCCGCCAAACATGCCGGCACCTGGCGCGATGCGTTCGCCACCACGATCAGCCTCGTCGGGCTGAGCGTGCCGGTGTTCTGGCTGGGATTGCTGGCGATCCTCACATTCTCGTTGGGGCTTGGATGGTTTCCTGCCGGCGATCGCGCCGGATTGGATGGACGCCTGCCGGCCTGGTTGGATCAACTCTGGCATCTGACGTTGCCGGCCTTGGTGCTGTCCACGATACCGGCCGCGTTCATTGCCCGCATCACGCGGTCGGCGGTGGTGGAAACGCTGGGCAAAGATTTCATCCGCACGGCTCGCGCCAAGGGTGCCGGGGAGCGTGTTGTGTTGTATCGGCACGCCTTGCGAGCGGCGATGATACCGGTGCTGACGATGGTCGGCGTCGAGTTTGCCTATCTGCTCGGCGGCGCCGTGCTGACGGAGACGGTGTTTGCCTGGCCCGGCATCGGTCGGTACGTGGCGACGGCCGTGTTGGCGCGTGATTATCCGGCCGTGCAAGGTTCGTTGCTGGTGTTGGTGGCGATGGTGATGACGGTGAACTTCATTGTGGATGCCGCGCATCATTATCTTGATCCGAGGTTGCGGCGGGCATGAACCGGGCGGACAAACTTTTCTGGATCGGCAACGGCATGCTGGCGGTTGTCGTGGCGGCAGCGTTGCTGGCCGGTGCGCTCGGGAAACATCCGCCCACCGAGCAACCTTACCGGGCCAAGTCGTTGACGGGACCGTCGGCAGAACATTGGCTGGGCGTGGACAGCGTGGGACGTGACGTGTGGACGCGCATGTTGCATGGCGCGCGGGTGACGTTGGGTGTGGCGTTGGGCGCGACGGTCATTTCGGTGTTGGCTGGCGTGTTGCTGGGAGGATTGTCGGCCACGATGCGCGGATGGTTGGATGTGGTAGTGAGTCATGTGACGGATTTCTTGTTGGCGTTTCCGACGATTTTGTTGGGATTGGTGGTGTTGACGATCATGACACCTTCCCCGGCCGGCGTCGCCATTGCCGTGGGCGTGGCCGGTATGCCGACGGTGATCCGTCAGGTGCGGGCGGCGTTTCTTTCCGAGGCGGCGAAAGATTATGTGCTGGCCGCGCGCGCCACGGGAGCCGGTCGGTGGCGGATCGCGGTGCGCGAGGTGTTGCCCAACTGCGCCGGGCTAGTGGTGGTGCTGACGACGTTGACATTGGGCGGCGCGGTGCTGGAGTCGGCGGGGCTGGCGTTTCTGGGTTTATCCGAACGCGTCAGCAATCATCGAGATGGACTCGGTCAGCCCGACGTGGCGGAGTGGGGGATGATGCTCCGGGAAGATCGAGCGGTGTTCCGAACGGCTCCATGGTTGTGCGTTGCGCCGGGCGTGGCGATTGCCTGGACGGTGCTGGCGTTTCAGCTTGTGAGCGATGGACTGCGTCAGCGTTGGAAGTGATGTTGCCACCGACGCCGCGAAACCTTGCCAGCCGCACGGGATTTAACTGGTAGGCCTAAACCTTCAGAAAGGGAACCTGTCTAATGAACGTGATGCAAAGGCTGTCTTTGATTGCCGGTTTGGCGGTGTTGACTGGCTGCGCTTCCACCTCGACCGAAACCAAGCCGTCCAATGTCGTCCCCGCGCCCGTTGCCGGGAAGAAGGCCGACAAGCCGCCCAAACCGCCAGAGCCGAGGGTGAGCGAGTTTGATCAGATGATCACGGTTTGCGCGTTGAAGGGCGAACAATTGGAGAAGTTCGAGGCACAACGCCAAGCGCGCGACAAAGCGTGGGCGGATTATCAGGCTTCTGACAAAGCGAAACAATTGTCAGATCTGCGGACGGCGTTGAGCGCTGCGAAGAAGGCAAATGAAACGGACAAGGTTGCCGCGCTGGAGAAGAAGATCGAACCGCTGGCGGCGGCCGAGTGGGAGTACCGGAGCAAATTGCGGGCGAATGTGATGGGGGTGTTGACGCTCGACCAGCAAAAGCAATGGGCTGGTTTCGTCTTGAATGCCCGCGTGTTGCAGGCGTTCCGCCGGACAGGTTTGACGGACGATCAGGTGAAGCAAGTCCGCGTTTTGTGCGACAAAGCGGCGGCGGCTGCCATCAAGGAGGACACAGTCTCCTCGGATCCGTATCTGCAGACATTGTCGGAAGCGCAAGCGTCGGTGATTGAGGAGATCAAAGCCAAGGTGTTGACCGCTGAACAGCGCGACAAGATGGCGCCGAAGCCGGCGACGGGACAGAAATAGTCATCACGCGCCGTACACGCGGGGCATCCAGAGCGGTTCCTTGCCCATTTCGGCGTGGAGTAGTTTGAGCGTCAGTTCG
>CAZEQV010000348.1:2519-3783 GCA_964514435.1 uncultured Verrucomicrobiota bacterium | reverse complement strand
AGCCGCCGGTCGGACGCCGGGCGGCATGAAGGATCATGGCTGGGTCATGGCCTCACCGCCCGACCGGGTGCGGCACCTGATGCGTCAGGTGGTCGAACGCCAGCGGCAAACGGCGGCGCGCGCCGTGCGTCGCGTGGCGGCAACGGCGCTGATCGAAATCGGCGCACCGGCTCAGACATCGCTGCTGGACTTGCTGGCCGACGCGGACGCAGCCGTGGCCGAAGTCGTGAGTGAAGTGTTGTCCACCGGCGGCCAACCGGCGGAGCCGTTGTATGCGCTGCTGGCGGACCGGAAACGACCCGCAGAAGCGCGTCTGCGCGCCCTGGATTTGTTGCTGGCCAAGTTGGAACGGCCCGCCGAGGTGCTGAGCGACGAGGACATTCTCGATGCGTTCGAAGGACAATCACGCGACCCGATTTCCCTGCCGTTGCCGGGCGGCCGCATCGCGGCGCGCGTCGTGCCGCTTGATGAGCGGTTGACCGGCATCCTCAAGGAAGGGTTGACCGAAAAGAATGGCCCGGTGCGATTGCGATTCGCATGCGAACTGGCGCAGCGTCGCGTGCCGGAAGCAGCCGATGCCTTGGTCGAACTGGTCAACGAAAACGACCCGTCCGTCTTGCAGCCTGCTTTGGCGGCTCTGGCAGTGTTCAACGATGCGCGTCCGGTGCCCCGGTTGTTAGAATTGTTGAGAGACCCCAACGCGGCCGCCTTGCAGGGAGCCGTGATCGCCGCGCTGGCAGCCAGCCGCGACCAGCGCGCCACCGATGCCCTGCTGCCCATCGCCCTCAACGCTTCGCCCCGGCAAGCGGACGCGATTCGAGCGCTTGCGGCCATTGGCGATCCCAAGGCCGGCCCGCCGCTGCTGGAACTGTTTCAACAAAATGCGGCCACAACACCGCGCCCACCCCTGATCACCGCCATTGCGGCCTGTCAAATGAAGGAAGCGGTGCCGATCTTTATCAAACTTCTCGAAGCCGGCGCCGGCAAGGAGGACGAGGCGTTGATGAACGCGCTCGGCGTCTTGGGCGACCCGCAAGCCTACCCCGCCATCCTGCAGGGCATCAGCCGCGGCAAATATCATTCACGCGGACATTCCAACAACTTGGCCAAAGCCGGTATCGAAGCGTTGGTCAAAATCCGCGACCTGCGAGCTGTGCCCTATCTCGAATCATTGGTCCGGCAACCTCCCGATCCGGTCACGCGCGAATATGCCGCCGCCGCTCTCGGCAAGTTCCCGCATCCCAACGCGGTCTCGGCGTTGACT
>CAZEQV010000348.1:370-2509 GCA_964514435.1 uncultured Verrucomicrobiota bacterium | reverse complement strand
TTGATCCCGGCGTCAAAGAATCGTTTGTCGCACCCGCCATCGTCGCCCAGGGCGCAGCCGCCAAACCGCAACTGGTGAAACTGCTCGTGGAAACGCCCGCACCGGCCACCGGCAAGGAGCACACCGGCTTCGATGCCGGCATCTATGCCGCGCAAATGCTGGCGGCGATGGGACCATCCGTCTTGCCGGAACTGCGAAAAGCCGTCACCGGCGCGCCGCAGCACGTGCTGGGTCGCATCACGGAAGCAGCCGGCAAGATCACCGATGACGGGGCCGTCGAGATTCTGGCGATGATCGCGAAGAACAACGACCCGCTGGTCCGGCAATGGGCGGTCGTGGCGCTGGGACGTTCCCGTCAACCAAGCGCGGTTCCCGTCCTGCAATCTTGCCTGAATGACACCCATCCGGAAGTGGTGCGCTGGACAAAATGGGGACTCGAACAACACGGAGTGAAACAACCATGAGGTTCATGTGCAGCATTCTGCTTCTCGCGTTGGCCGGCTGCGGTCCGAACGTGACTGATCCTGACCGCGACGCCAAGGAGTTGCGGGATTGGCTCCGCCGCAAGTTGCCGGCAGGCTGGCAGGTGGGCACGGCGCAGGAGGCCGGGTTCCCGACGTTGCCGCCGACGAAGGCAGACGACATTCTCTTGTGGAAAACCGAGCCGGTCACGTTGGAATGGCGCAAGGAACCGGTCGCCACGCAGGTGGTGGCGCACGTGTATTTCACGCTGGCGCGCGTCGGCTGGATCGAGCCGGCCGAGTTTGCCGGCATCTTCAAACAAAACGAGGAGTTGCGAAAGCAACACGATTACTACCGCGCCCGCATGGCCAACGTGCCGCGCGACGAGACCGGCAAGTTCATGCCGCGCGGGGTGGCGGAAGCGTTGGCATTGAAGAGCGAGCAGGAGGAATACGCCAAGCTGGCGCCGGTCCGCGCGGATTTGCCGACGCACTATTACGGGCAACTGGCGCTGCAGGTCCACGACTGGCGCACGGTGCTCGTGCCGGCCGAACGCGAAGTCCAACAGGAACAGAACCGGGTGTTCGCCTTGTTCAACGAAATCATGAAACGGTATCCGACGCGATGAAGGCGCTGCTGCTGCTGTTGTTGGTGTTGGCGTTGCCGGCTCGCGCGGCGAACGATCCGCGCTGGGCCGGTGAGATTGTGCTGGCGTTGCAGGGCGCGATCCCGGGCAACCGCGCGTTGCTGGTTCACTTGGAGCATCGCGACGGCAACTGGACGGAATCGTGGGGCGAGGCGTTCAGCTACAACACCTCCACGCATTTCGTGGAGGTCATCGAATCGGCATTCCGCGGCGCCGCGCTGAAGTTGCGATTGAAAGTGACCTACCGGCCCGATTTCTGGATCAAGCCGGCCTCGGGTGAATACGAGCTGACCGTCAAACAACAGCCTGCCGCGAATCCGACGTTGTCCAACCATGCGCGGCTGCGGAGCCGGCTGGCGAAAGCGGCGTTTGCCGGGACCTTCACCGGCAGCTTTACCGGCCATGACCAGAACACGCGCGAAATGGCGGGCGAGGTTACCGGCTTGCTGTTGCCGTGGCGCGAGCCTCCCGCTGGTTTCACCGTGGCCAAACCGGGCGAGCATCCGAGGATGTTGCTGCGAAAGGCGGACGTACCGGTCTTGCGCGAACGCATTGCATCGCCACTGGGACAAGCGGTGATCGAGGAATTGAAGGAACTGAAGCATGAAGTGGCACCGGCCATTTTGTTCCAGCTTACCGGCGACACGACATATGCTCAAAAAGCGTTTGCTCAAGTCGCCTCGGCATTCAAGTCCGAGAAAGGACAGACCCACGGCTACGGCGGCATCGAACTAGAGCACACCGCCGATTTCCCGGTAGGGCATCATGCGGCCTCCGCGATGGTCTATGACTTGTGTTACGAGGCATGGACGCCCGGTCAGCGTGCGGCAACGGAAGATTGGCTGCGTTGGATGGCGCAATGGGCCATCCATAAACCGTGGGGCTACGCCAATACCGGTTCCACGGCCAGTCCGATTGGTCATTCGGCGGTGGTGCACGCCGGCGGCGCGATTGTCACGTGGGCGTTGTGGGGGCTGCCATCGCCACCGCCCCCGGAACCGCTCGTCAGCAACGACCCTCTGGTCAACGCC
>CAZEQV010000348.1:0-360 GCA_964514435.1 uncultured Verrucomicrobiota bacterium | reverse complement strand
CGACGGTGGAGTTGGAGAAGATGCGGGCGGCGTGGCGGGAACAAAAGCGAAAATGGGAGGCCAGCGGAGGGATGGATCTGGCCATTTACGAAATGTTCCTGCTGGCCCGGCGCGGGGTGTCCTGTTTGATCAATGAAAAGATCGGGGAAGGCGGCACGGTCTGGGGAACGGGCTGGCGGCGCACGGTGCTCGATTGCGCCATTGCTTACCAAAATATGTTCGGCGCTGACATTTCCGCGCGCGACGAGCTGCGCCACGCGGCTGTTCTGCCCCTGCTACAAACGGTGGCCTGGCAGACAACCGATACTTATGACCGCCCCATTGGACCGGAAGGTCCGCTGAAAATTGATCCGCGTGACG
>CAZEQV010000347.1:0-3808 GCA_964514435.1 uncultured Verrucomicrobiota bacterium | reverse complement strand
CCCTTCGTTTGTAGAGGAACTCGAACAGGTTGCCCTCGTGCGGCTGGTCCCAGGAAATTGTCATGGTGGAAATCGCGCCGATGTTGAGCCGGTCAATCACCGGCGATTCCATCAACTTCTGGATAAACGGTTCATCATTCGTAATGGCTGTTACAACAAGCGACGGACCGATTTGTTCCAGCATTTTGCTTGGGGGAATTTCCACCACGCTCGCGTAGGCAAACAGATATTCCTTGTTGGCCAGCGGATGCTGGAAGGAATCGCAGCGGACAATCGTCGGACGCAGATATGTGCCGCCCTCGAAGTTCACCAACCGCGCTCCGTCCCGGTACTTGGCCGTCACATCCACGGCGCCGGGGGTCTTCAAGCCCTCCTCAATGGCCGCTTGGATGAACTCGGCCATCTTGACATTGGCAAACGCCGAGAGCCGCGCGTTCTGGTCCGTCACCGGCAACGGCACAATCGGTCCCAATCGTTTTGCCAACGCCTCGGCTATTTCATCCCCGTGCGACGGCACCACGATCGCCGACGCGTTCAAGCAACTGCGCCCCCCGTTCGCCGCGATGGAATCGCACATAACCTCGATGAACTCGGGCCACCGCTCAATCTGGTCTTCGCCAATCAGAATCTTGCTGTAACCGGGACCGTGAACCTGCACCGCCGGGTTGCCGGCATACTTGTCGGTTGTGGACTTGTCCCCGAATATCAAAGCGCGACCACAGCCGGTCATGATAGCATTGGCGCCTTCGTGGTCGGTTGGATAAAACCCAAAAGCTTCCGCCGGCACGCCCGCGGCCATGAATGCCTGCACGAGCCGGTAAGGTGTCCACGGTTCATCCTTGCCGGGTTTGATGATCACCGGAATCTTCAGGGCGATGGCCGGCAGCCACAGCGAGTTCACGGCCGGTGAGTTGCTGGGCATGACCAAACCCAGACAAGACGTGGCCGGGAAGAAATGATACGGGCTGCCGGTATCGTCGAGATCAAGCCCGCGCGTCAAACCCCGCAACACGGCATCCATGTTCGACATCATCCCGTGGATGCGGTTCATGTTCCGCCGCACCATCACGTGTGGCAACCCGCTGGTGGACGAAAGTGTCTCCAAGTACTGCTGCGCCGACATGCCGGCCAGTTCAGCGGTCAGGAAAAGATCAGCCGCGCGCTTCGACATCTCTATCAGTTGCCGGTGCGAAAACTTTCTAAGCGCGTCGCGCGACCCGGCAATCTTTGTCAGATCCTTGCGAATGATACCGGCATTGACCACGCTAACGTTTGCGCGGACCTCTCCCGCGCGACAATCTTTGACTTCGACCTTGTCGAGACTCTCGTAGTTGCGGCCTAGTCGCAATGCGGGAATGTGCAGTGACATCAGTACACACCCTCGACAATCTGTTTTTCCAGTGCGCCGAACGGACGCACCTCGGCGACGCCGTCCCAAGCGTAAGGTGTGCGTGGACGACGGCGGATGGCTTCGTCGCGTTCGAGGAATCGCGGCATGAAGAATTCCTTGGTCAAAGTCGTCAGCTCCACCCTGCCCCATGCGTCGTAGGGCACCGTCTCGTCAGTCTTCTGGGGATTGACGACCCGCAACACGGCGCGCGGTTGCGGAGCATAGTAGGTGATTGAATAGTTGTCCTCGGGTCGCAAGGGAACGCTCGCCGCCAATCCCATCAGCGTGTTGCCGTACGTGGGGTAGAACCCGATCTTGCCCTCCAAGACTTCCTCGATAATGAACCGCACATACTGCGGATTCATCGTCGTGCCGCCGCAAAACACGCCGCGCACTCCGTCCGCGTAGAGATCCACCTTCTCCGCCAAGGCCTCCAGAAGCTTGGGCGTCGTGAATAACCCGGCAATTTTGCGATGCTTGAGCAGAATCACGCCCTGCTCCACTACATGTTCCATATACGCCCGCGCCACCTCGAATTGTTTGTTGGACAAAACTTTCTTCACCCAGCGCGGATCCAGATCAATGAAGTAACACGGGCTGCCACGGAAATTCGCCAGGTGCTCGATGGCCAGCCGCAGCCTTCGCGGGCCGGTCGGCCCCACCATCAGCCAAGCTTGACCGCGCGGAAAATGCTCGTCGCTGATCTTCCCGCTGAACTCCTCGTAATCCACTTTGTAATCATTCCAGCCAATGCGCTGCTTCGGCATGCCTGTCGTGCCGCCCGTTTCGAAGATGTTGTAGGGTTTGCCCTTGAAAGCGGCCGGCACCCACACGTCGGGCTGCAGATCCCGCAACCATTCATCCTGAAAATGCGGGAACTTCGCCACGATGTCGGCGTAACCCTTCACCACCGGCCGCGGATCGAAATTCTTCTTCGCCCAATCGAGCCAGAACGGACAACCCGTCTCGGGGGAAAAATGCCACGCGATGATCTCCCGCACATGAGCGTCGAGTTGCGCGGCTGCTTGTGTCCCTTGTTCATTCATAGAGGTCAACCTTTCTTCGATTCAGGAAAAAATTTGGCCAACGTTGCCGCCGTGGGTGGTCTGGTCGTCAACGACACGGCCACCATGGCCAACGTCGCCGCTGCCACGACGTACGTGACCGGCATCATTCCGCCCACCAGCTTCTCCTGCGACATTCCAAAGCCGCACCCTTGGAAAAAATAGAACCATACCGCCCCTGCGGTAAGGATGGAGGCGTATGCGCCGGGTTTTGTGAGCCGTTTCCAGTACAGCGAGGCCAGCAACAAGGGAAACAATCCGGAAAAACCGCTGAAACACCACACACCCAACCGGAATATCCGCCGCGGTTCACCCAGCGAGATCAAGTACACCACCACCACCACGGCCACCACAAACAACCGGGCCATCAACACCTTTTGCCGTTCCGAAAAACGCTTCTCGCCGAAGTGATGCAGCACAATGTCGTTCGTGAAAATGCTGCCCAGCGACAGAAACTGTGAATCCAGCGAAGACATGATGGCTGCCAGGACGCCGGCACCTAACAAACCGGACAACAAGGGCGATGTCAGCTTGGCCACCATCATCCCCATGATCGCGTTGGCGGGGGCATCCGGCGGCACGACCAGCTTGTCCGTGCCCGGCATCACCGCGCCCGTTGCCCAAATGCCGATCAAGATGCAAGGCGCCCACAACACCAGCATACAGATGGGATAGGCCGCCACGGTCAGCTTGAAGGAGCTGGCTGACTTGGCCGTCATCCAATGCTGGAAAATATGGGGAAAGGTTCCCACCGACAACGGCACCAAACAGTAGGTCAAAAACTCCAGATGCCCGATCTCGTCGCCGCGCACCAGTCGGGCCGGGTCAACCCGGCGGCTGGCTTCGACTACGCCACCCAACTTGTCCGCAATGAGATAGAACGCCACCACACCAGCTCCGAGAAAGACGATCGTCTGCATCGTGTTCGCCCACGCCGTACCGCGAACACCGCCAAAAAACACGTACAGCAAAACCACAACGCAGACCACACCCGCCCCCAACCAGAATGGGATTCCCCCTTTGGTGTCCGCAAACACATCGGGGAACGCCCCCATGGTCAGCGTCTTGAGCATGGCGCCCGCGCCGAGAACACCAATCAACACGTACGGGATCAACAAAGCCACCAAAATCGGGAACATCACCCAGCCGATCCGACTGCTCTCAAACCGATCGCGAAAATACTGCACCTGTGTCACGTACCGGTAACGTTTCCCCAAGGCCCAGAGCTTGATGCCCACCAGAAAGAAACAAGCGGAATGAATCAGCCCCGACCACGACGCCATCATTCCGTAAACGCCGATGCCGCGATGGTGCGCTTCCGCCGTGCTGCCCACCATTGCAAACGACGTCATCG
>CAZEQV010000346.1:0-3825 GCA_964514435.1 uncultured Verrucomicrobiota bacterium | reverse complement strand
GGGGATTGAAATAGCCCGCGTCCAATTTCCCCGCTGGGTCCACATGGCGGATTTCGAGGACGTACCCGCCATCGGGACGAATCCATTTGCCTTTCAGCTTGTCCAGCGACGGCTTGGCCTTGGAAGCGTTTTCGGGCTGGTTCACATGTTCCCGGCAGGCGCTCAAGACGAACAGCATTGCACCCATGAGCAGGATATACCGCAACGGATTCCGCGCGTACTTCCTCATGCCCCACATTCCATCAGTCTTCAGCGACCAAAGCCAGAACTAAACTCTCCAATTCAGGTTGAGTGACACCATGGTAAACCAGGCGTCCTCATAGGTTCCCGACACCCGGCCGCGAACGCTGCCGTCGGTGCCTTGGTCCACCGTCATGTCGCCGGCCCAGACAAAGGTGCCGGCCAAGCCGACCTGCAGGGCGTCATTGAGTTGATATTGGGCACCCAAACCGAACCGCCATGTTTCCCCCCATCGGCAAGGTGACCGTGCGATCCGCATCATCCACGGACGAACTGTCGTAGGCCACACCTGCCGAGAGAAGCCACTTCGTTGATGCTCGGTATTGCGCCCCGACCGCGCCGTGCCACGTGTCCCGGTATTGGAGGTCCAGCGTCTTCGTGCCGTTGGAGTCTGCCGTGACTTCCACATACCCGAACTGACTCCAGTCCTGCCAACCCACGTTGGCCATGACCGACCATTTCTCATTCAGCTCGTGGTGCGCGCTGAACATCACTGATTGCGGCACGGTGATGCCCAAGTCCAGAGCGGGGGGGATTGGCCAGCACGGGGCCGAGCACCGGCCCCAATCCCTTAAACGTTGGCGCGTCGCGGAATTCAAGCTCCACGGCGGACAAATAGGTCACGCCGAACCGCGTCTTTTCTCCCGCGCGGACCAACACGCCGACGTTGGCGCCAAAAGCCCACATGCCGTCCTGCAACTTCATCTGCCCGTCCGCACCGATGCCGTTGTTCACCGCCACTTCAGTATTC
Organism: uncultured Verrucomicrobiota bacterium; assembly: GCA_964514435.1. Taxonomy (GTDB): domain Bacteria; phylum Verrucomicrobiota; class Verrucomicrobiia; order Palsa-1439; family Palsa-1439; genus CAZEQV01. The sequence continues at coordinate 2,834 of CAZEQV010000346.1, read as the reverse complement.
AGATAGCCGTACATTGCATTCAATCCCGCGCCGATGGCCAGCCAGTCGGTGGCCTGAAAACTGACCGATGGCATCAGCGTCATCCCGATCAAGGCGCTCTTTTGCACATAGTACCGGCCCACCCAGTCGTCAGCGTATTCCTGCGCCAACCCGAAGTAGGACAACGTGCCAAATCCGACACGCCATTTTTCACCCAACGGCGCCACGATGAACAGGCCACCCGCCGGTAACCAGCCAATCGCGTTGCCGCCGTCTTCATTGCCCAGGCCCGCGGACGACTTGGAATCGGGCGAGAACGTCACGCTGCCATACAAGGCCTGCAAACCACCCTGAAACTGTGCGCCCTTCAGGTTGCTCATGCCGGCAGGATTCTTGAACAAGGTTGAAGCGTCATCGGCGCGCGCCGCATATCCGGCCGACGCCAACCCCAGATCCGGTGTAGCGATCTCGTACAGGCCAATCCCACCGGCTTGGGCGTGGCGACCGGCGGTGAGCATGATCACGGCGATGAGCAACCGGGCCGCCCGCCTTGGGCCGACCGGTTTGGATGATGACTTTCTGCCGGTTTCACGACTGTTCAACGTTTCTCTGCAACGGTTCGATGACATGGTGACCTCAGGTTAACACGGAGTTTTCGACGTACGGTTTGCCGCTGGCCAATGCGTCGAGATTGGCTACGGTTGTGCGGGCAATGTCAGCCAGCGCTTCACGGGTGAGGAATGCCTGATGCGCCGTAATGATCACGTTGGGAAACGTCAACAACCGCGCCAGTTCGTCATCGTGCAGCACCTGACCGGACAAATCTTCAAAAAAGATACCTTCTTCCTCCTCGTACACATCCAGCCCCACGCCGGCAACGTGCCCGGCCTTGAGCGCCTCAATCAACGCGGTCGTGTCCACCAACGCTCCGCGGCTGACATTGACGAGGATCACGCCCCGCTTCATCAGGGCGATGGTTTCACGGCGGATCATGTGCTTGGTCTCGGGCGTCAACGGCACGTGCAGGGAAATGACATCACTGGATGCCGCCAGCGTGGGTTGATTCACGTACTCGATGCCCACTTGAGCAGCCCATTCCTTGTTCGGGTATGGGTCATGGGCGACCACCTTCATCCCAAAACCGCGGAGGATCTGGCCGACGATGCGGCCGATCTTGCCGGTGCCAATGATGCCGGCCGTCTTGCCGTGCAGATCAAACCCCATCAATCCGTTCAATGAAAAATTCAGTTCCCGCACGCGGTTGTAGGCCCGGTGCGTCTTGCGGTTGAGCGTCAGCAACAACGCCACCGCGTGTTCGGCGACCGCATACGGCGAATAGACCGGCACGCGGGTGACAGTCAGCTTCAGTTCCCGGGCGGCCGCAACATCCACGTTGTTGAACCCCGTGCATCGCAACGCCACTAGTTTGATGCCCTGTCTCGCCAGACCTTCCAAACAGGGACGATCCAATCTGTCGCTCACGAACACGCATACGGCTTGCGCGTCCTTCGCCAACGGCACGGTTTCGGCCGTCAGGCGGAACTCCAGAAACCGCCACTCGATGTCCAAGCCCGCCGCCGCGGTTTGCAGCGGGGCGCGGTCGTACGGTTTGGTGTCAAAGACGGCAACAGTGATCATGGGGCGTATTTCATTGGTTGATGGCAGTCGTGAGCCTGCCGGGGACCAAGCCGGTCTTGCCGGCCATACACGTCTCAGAGGATTGAGCCCCCTAAGTTGGCCGGACTGCTGCGCACAATGTAATTCGGATCGAAGTAACGCATCACAATGGGAATCTTCTCTGCTTTGAAGAATGCCCCTATCTTTTCGCGTAGAAATGGCTCGATGTCCAGTAGCTTGGTGTTGCCGGAGGCGTCGCCTTCGGACACGACAATCACCGTCTGGCACCGCTTCACCATGCGATCTCTGAATGGGGCGGTCGAGCATATGTGTCACATCATTGTCCACCATCTTGGGAATGCCGACCACGGACAGTTTGTGCCCGTGTCGCTTGGCGATTGGAAACAGATCGTTGCCTCCACGCTGTGTGCCACCTCCGCCGATTGTTTGGATATTGAATCGGTTTGTCATTGAAGACTTGCAGTGAATGTTGTTCTGGTGGCGGTGTTCTGCGTTCGCTGACTTTCATTTGCGGGCAGAACACACACCGCAATTGATAGAGGAATCAATTGGTTCTGATAATTGGACTTTGGTCTGATAGTGATCCAGAATCGGCAGCCTGCCGGGCCGATGGCGGAGTTGGCAATATCACAGTGCGAAAGGCTGTGAACCCAAACAGCAACAGGGCGAGAAACACCGTGACCAAGCGCACCCGTCGCTGCTCGAACTTTCCCGTCATGGCGGCAAAGAACAGCACGGCAGCCGAAAGCACGGTGTTGGCGAGGAACTGTCCGGAAAGGCTTCCCGCCTTTTGTGCTTCCCGGAAAAGGTTTGCTGCTTCCATGCGCAATTGTTGTGCTTGCGCCGAGCCGCGCAATTCATAGAGTCCGGGAACGAATGGGTGAGGGGGAGCCGCCCGATTTTCAAACGGGTTTTGAGCCAGCCACTGCTCATATGCTTTCTTGGCATCAGGCGCGAGTCGTTGCACGAAAAAGTCCGCCAGTTTCTGGTTGCCGGTATGCTGGGCTTGGATGATCTCCATGAAAATCGTGCCATGCATGACCAATGCCTGCGTGCCCTGCACATCGAGCAACGCGGCTTGGCGCTCAAGCCGGTTGGCTTGCGTCTGAGTTCGGCCGGAATAGCGCGTCCAAGCAGCCGACTGATAAGACGACCATGCCGTAATCATGGTGGCAAGTGACATCATCACGGCCACGGCCGGTTCGATCCAGCTTCGC
>CAZEQV010000345.1:0-3843 GCA_964514435.1 uncultured Verrucomicrobiota bacterium | reverse complement strand
CTGCCTCGACTTGGGATCATCCACCATCATGTTCGCCACTCACCCGTGAGTTGGCAATCTATCCACTCAGGGCGGTAACCTAGTGAACACTCCGCGGGCTGTCCAGTGAATATTTCGCCCGCAAGCCAGTAAAATAATGGCTTGGAAGGGAATCCAGATCACCACCGAGGCGCTTGGTTTCGCACCGTCAACTCCTGGTACGATCCCTTCGGCAGCTCGGAGAGGAACCGAGACGGCCTTTGAAACCCACCGGCATCTCCGCCCATCGCGCGGTACACCGGAAACGCCATGAACAATTCATCCTTGGCGCGAGTCACGGCCACGTAGAACAACCGGCGCTCCTCCTCAACGCCCTCCAGACTGTCCACCGCCCGCGCCAGCGGAAACATCCCTTCGCACAATCCGATCACAAACACGGCGCGCCATTCCTGCCCCTTGGCCTGATGCACCGTGCTCAACCGCACATACTCACCGGACAACTCTCCCCGGCCGGCTGCGTCGTCGGATTCCACATTTGTCAACAACGCCAATTGGCTGAGGAATTCCTCCACCGACTCAAACTGCGATCCAAACGAAGCCAGTTGCTGCAGGTCCTCCATCCGCGCGCGCGCGTTCGGATACTTCGCCTTCAGATACGCGTCGTAAAAACCCTCCGTCACGATCTCGAGCATCTCGTCCGCCAGCAGCGGCTCCTTCAATTCGCGCAAGCGGTTCAACACACCGGCCACCAGTTTCCATTCGCCGGCCGCCTTCTTCGGCGCAATCGCCCCCTCGACCGGCAACCTGGCGCCATATCCCGCCTCGCCCAATCGTTTCTCCGTCAGCACCGGATGAACCTGAGTCCACATCTTGTCGGCCGTGCTCGCGCCGACTCCGGTCAGCAATCGTGCGATTCGTTTGAAGGAAACTTCGTCATCAGGATTCAGAGCCAGTTTCAGAAAACAACTCACATCCTTGATGTGCGCCTGTTCAAAGAATCGCAACCCGCTCGTGATCAGGAATGGCACGTTGCGGCGGGTCAGTTCCATCTGCATTTCCATGGCGTGAAAATGCGCCCGGTAAAGCACCGCCATCTCGCGGAGCGGAACGCCCTCTCGCTGCAATTCCTCTATGCGTTGCGCCACAAACATCGCTTGTTGATTGGAATCCGCGCACTGCGCCACCCACGGCTTGGCTCCGCCCCTGCGCACCGGCTGGAGGTTCTTGGCGAATTGATGCGGGTTGCCACGGATGGCGGCGTTGGCCAGTGTCAACACGCCCGGCACACTGCGATAGTTCACCTCGATCTTGAATGTTCGCGTTCCGCTGTATCGGTCGGGAAACGTCAGGATGTTCCGGTAATTGGCGCCCCGCCAAGAGTAGATGGATTGCGCGTCGTCGCCCACCACCATCAAGTTGCCGTTTCCCATCGCCAGCGCGTCTATCAAGTCCGCCTGGATGCGGTTCGTGTCCTGATACTCGTCCACCAACACGTGCTGAAATTGCTCCCGGTATCGTGCCGCCACTTCCGCGTTCTCGCGCAGCAACCGCAGTGTCTTGACCAATAGGTCGTCGTAATCCATCACATTGGCCGCACATTTCCGCTCCTCGTAATGACGCTGCACTCGTTTGATCTGACCGGACAAATGCGCGAAGTAGTCGTACTGCTGTTCCAACACTTCCTCGACGGAACGCTCCGTGTTCGATGAAAGCGAATAAATCTCGGCCAACACATCGCCCTTGGGAAACTTCTCGGCCTTGCGGTCAATGTGCGCCTCGGCCAGGCACGATTCGAGGAGATCCTTCTGGTCTTCCCTGTCCATGATGGTGAAATCGCGGCCGTGTCCGACCAAACTCGCATGACGGCGCAAGATCCGATTGCCGATGTGATGGAATGTTCCTCCCCAAATCGCCGAGATGTCGTGCGGCAACAACCCGGCCACGCGGCGCAACATCTCTTTTGCGGCTTTGTTCGTGAACGTGAGCAGGAGAATCCGGTGGGGTGAAACACCGTGTTCCACCAGCCAAGCAACCCGGTAGGTCAACGTCCGCGTCTTGCCGGAGCCTGCACCGGCAATGACGAGCATCGGCCCGGAGTTCAGCGACCCATCCGCGCCGGTGGCCGTGACCGCGGCGTATTGTTGATCATTGAGTTCCGCCCGGTAATCAATGTGCAACGCGCGCCCGCTTCCCGGCGCGTGGATGATGTATTCGTGCGACATGCAGCCTTACCGGCCTCGCTAGGACTTCAGCGACAATCCCAAAAGCACGGCCACCACGAAACTCAACACCATGATCATACCGGCGGGCATCAGTTTCTTGGTCGTGGCATAGCGGATCCCCATCACGATCATCAGCAGCACCGCCGCGCCAAGCGCCACCAATCGCGCCGGCACGATACCCATCCACATGCCCGCGCCGCTTCCCAAGAGGATGACTCCGAACAACCCGCCCGATATCAACGAGGCCGCGCTGCCGGCCTTCTTCCATCCCAGCACTCCGCCGACCAAGACCAAGAATCCATAGACCAAGACCACAATCGCCATTGTTTGCATGACAGCTTCTCCCTTGTTTTAGGCAACCTGCTTCAGATCAATCCGCCCGTCGTACAGGGCCTTGCCAATGATCACTCCCACCAGATTGGGACGCTCCTCGGTGATCCGTTGCAGCCGCTGCACGTCGCCAATGGCCCCCACCCCTCCGGAGGCAATGACGTTGCAGCGCACCACGCCGCACAGACCGCTGATCGCAAAGTAATTCGGCCCCGTCAACATCCCATCGGAGGCAACATCGGTAAAAATGATGTTCTGCACGCCCAACCGATCCACGCTCTGGGCGAATTCCGTCGCCAATTGGCTTGTCTTTTCCACCCAGCCCTTCACCGCCACAAAACCGTCGCGGGCATCTATCCCCACGACAATACGCGCACCGAAATCCTGCACCAACGCACTAATGAATTCCGGCGAGTCGCACGCTTTCGTCCCGATCACAACACGGGTCACGCCCAATTTCAGCGCTTGCTCAATGTGCCCCCGCGTTCGCAGTCCCCCACCCAACTGAACCGGTATCTGAACGGCTTTCAGAATGGCTCGCAAACCGTCCCAGTTCACCGGTGCCCCCATGAATGCGCCGTCCAAATCCACCACGTGAAGATACCGGGCGCCCTCGTCTTCCCAACGCCGCGCCACCGCGGCCGGGTCGGCATCGTACACCGTCTGCTCGTTGGCCCGTCCTTGCCGGAGCCGCACCACCTTCCCGCCCCTCAAATCAATTGCGGGATACACCAAGAAAGGTTTCGTCATGATCATCACTTCATCAACCTCACAAAGTTTTGCAACATCCGAAGCCCCACGTCTTGGGACTTCTCCGGATGAAACTGAGTCGCAAACACGTTTCCCGACCACACCACCGAGCTGAATGTCACACCATATTCTGTCGTGGCCGCCGTCACCGCCGCATCGGCGGGCGCACCGTAGTAACTATGCACGAAGTACACAAAGCTGCCGTCGGCCACACCCTCCAACAACGGACAATCCTGACGGCGAATGTTCAGCCGATTCCAACCCATGTGGGGCACCTTCAAGCCATTCGCCACAAACCGCGGCACCGTGCCCCTGAGCAGCTTCAAACCACTCACGCCGGGCGATTCCTCACCGGACTCGAACAACATTTGAAGCCCCACACAAATCCCCAAAAACGGCCGGCCGCTTCCAACAAAATCACAGATCGCCGCATCCAACTTCAAATCCCGCAGGTTCCTCACACAATCTCCAAATGCGCCGACGCCCGGTAGCACCACCGCATCCGCCGACGCCACCTCTTCCGGCCGGGTCACAATCCGCACATTGGCCCCGACCCGGGCCA
>CAZEQV010000344.1:698-3867 GCA_964514435.1 uncultured Verrucomicrobiota bacterium | reverse complement strand
AGAGTCGGGGCGCTGAGGCCCCTCCCACATTCCTGAAACCCACCGTCGGCCTTGCTCAACCCGGCAAGCCCTACGTGACCTCGGCGGGCATCGAACTGGTCTATATCCCGCCCGGCGAGTTCATGCTGGGCAGCACGAAGGAGGAGCAGGCGTGGGCGCAGGCCAACGGGTTGAAGGAAGAGGATGCGAAGCTCGAGGGGGAAGCGCCGCGCAAGACGAGGATCAAGGATGGATTCTGGCTGGGGCGGACGGAGGTGACGGTGGGGCAGTGGAAGCAGTTTGTGAAAGAGATGGGCTACAAGACCGACGCGGAGAAGAAGGGCGAGGCGAGCTACGCATGGGACCGGGAGAAGAAAGCGTTTCAACGGAACGTGAAAGGGGCGAGCTGGCGTGATCCGGGGTTTGATCAGGAAGACAGTCATCCGGTGGGTTGTGTGAGTTGGAACGATGCGGTGGCGTTCTGCGAATGGCTGACGGAGAGCGAACGGAAGGCAGGACGGCTGGCGGCGGGTCAGGTGGTGCGGCTGCCAGCGGAAGCGGAGTGGGAGTATGCGTGCCGTGCGGGAACACAAGGGAAGTGGTGGTGGGGCGACACGAAGGAAGAGGGCGAGGGACGGCTCAACTTGAGTGGGACGGCGGACGGGTTTCAGTTTACGTCGCCGGTGGATCACTATGGCGCGCGCGGGCGGAATGGTTTTGGTTTGGCGGACATGTCAGGCAATGTGCAGGAGTGGTGTTTGGATGCTTACGATGCCACGGGCGCGCACGAGGAATGTTGGAAAGTCGGCGCGTCGCGCGTGTTGCGGGGTGGTCCGTTCGGCAGCAATCCCTCCCACGCACGCTGCGCCTCTCGCTATGCCACCAGTCCCGGCAACTCGTATTGCTACCTCGGGTTCCGGGTTTGTGTGGGTTTCGCGCGCTGAGCCGACGGAATGGACACCGTCCTGAGTTCTGAATTTCTGGACTTCTGAGTTCTAAGCTGTTGTTGGGCTGTTGTTGTTGGAGTGCGCGCGAAGCGCGCGGCGGAATTTGTTTGAAAATAGACCTTCGATTGAAGCCCGACAGGGCGATAGAGAATAGCCCACCGATTCATCGGTGGGAAACCATGACGGCAACATCAAGCGAGTCCCGTCAGGGACGGCAGAAAGGAGCCGGATGCATTCGTTTGTCAGTTGCTACGCGCATTGCGTGTTCAGCACCAAGCAACGCCAGCCGCTGATCAACGCGGAGTTGCAGGGGCGTCTGTGGCCTTACCTCGGCGGCATCGCCCGCGAGAACAAGATGAAGGCGCTTTGCGTCGGCGGGGTGGCGGACCACGTTCACGTCTTGCTGTCGGTGCCGAGCACGCTGGCGGTGGCCAAGGCGGTGCAACTGCTGAAGGGCAACTCGTCGAAATGGATTCACGAGACTTTTCCCAATCAGAGCGGTTTTGCCTGGCAGGAAGGCTACGGCGCCTTCAGCATCGGCGTGAGCGGCATCCCGGACACGACGGCTTACATCCAAGGCCAAGCCGAGCATCACCGGAAGAAGACGTTTCAGGAGGAATTCATCGCATTCTTGAAGAAACACGGGATGGAATACGACGAGGCAACGCTATGGGATTGATCTCTTTCGTCCCTGACGGGACTCATTGGATTTGCTCGTTTGCATTCCCACCGATAAATCGGTGGGCTATTCTCGGCCGTCCCTGACGGGGCTGAGCAAACGGAAACGATCAACATATTTCCCGCCCGGCTGCTGGAGCATGCGTTCCATGCCGTTGCAGAGTTGGGACGGCTGCTCGGCGGCTGGCGGGCAAAGGGGACCGGAACGTGATTGCTCGGCGCGTCGCGTGTGCTGCGGGGTGGGACGTTCAACAACAATCCCGCCAACGCACGCTGCGCCTATCGAAATGCCAACAATCCCGGCAACTCGAATTCCAACAACGGGTTCCGGGTGGTTGTCGCTTCGTCGCGTTGAGCCGAAGAATCGAGAAGCCCGAAATCGCAGGCCGTGGCTGTTGCGGAAGCGTCCTGCGGTCTGAGCAGGTCCATTCCAGTTCCGGTTTCCTGCTCCCGCAGTCAGGGGGCGAAGACGCGGCGCCGGGGCGGGGCTGGTAATCCCGCGAAAGCGGGATGAACGTCCCGCCCCGGCATTCTTTAGCGGCTCAAGTTCTTGTCATTCACAATGCCGCTCCATCATGCCATGATGCCGACCGCGCGAACCGGAGAACCAAACCGATGAACAGAAGACTCGCACCACTGTTTGCGGCAGTCCTGGCGCTGGTGGTTCCGCCTGCGCCGGCCGCCGGGACGGACATGCTCAAGGCCAAGCCCGAAATCGTCGAGGCGTGGAAGGACATGCGGTTCGGCATGTTCATCTGCTGGGGGCCGGTGGCGCTCACCGGGCTGGAGATCGGCTGGTCGCGCGGCGTGCCGACCTGGGGCATGAGACCGGGCGTGCGCGGCGGCAAGGGGCCGACGCCGGCCGAGGTCTATGATGGCCTTTACACGAAGTGGAAGCCGGACAAGTTCAACGCCCGCGAATGGGTGAAAATCGCCCAGGACACCGGCGCGCGTTACCTCGTCTTCCTCATCAAACACCACGACGGCTTCTGCCTCTTCGACACGAAGTTGACCGGCTACAAGAGCACCGGGCCGGAGTCGGCGTGGAAGGTGGACGTGATGAAGGAGATCAGCGACGCGTGCCACGAGACGGGCATGAAGCTGATCGTCTATTACTCGCAGCCGGACTGGCATCACCCGGACTTCTGTGGCGAGCACCACGAGCGTTACATCGCCTACCTGCACGGCCAGATTCGCGAGTTGCTGACGAACTACGGTCGGGTTGACGGCTTGTGGTTCGACGGCCTCGGCGGCTCGGCCAAGCAGTGGGACGCGGAAAACCTTTTCAAGATGGCGCGCTCGATTCAGCCGCACCTGATCATCAACAACCGCTGCGGGATTCCCGGCGATTACGTCACGCCGGAGCAATACGTCGGCCGCTGCCAGTTCGACCAGCCGTGGGAAAGCTGCATCACGCTCGGCACGCAGTGGTCATGGAAGCCGGGCGACAAGCTGAAACCCTGCACGGATGGCATCCAGATGCTCGTGGCGTGCGCGGTGGGCGACGGCAACCTCGCGCTCAACACCAACCCGATGCCCGACGGCCGCATCGAGCCGCGCCAGGT
>CAZEQV010000344.1:0-688 GCA_964514435.1 uncultured Verrucomicrobiota bacterium | reverse complement strand
CGGCGATTGGCTGCGCAAATACGGCGAGAGCATCTACGGCACGCGCGGCGGGCCGTTCGTGGCGCCGGACATGAGCAAGCGGCAGTTCGGCCGCGACCGCACGCGCTTCCAAATGCCCGGTGGCGACTGGTGGGGCGGCTCGACGCGCAAGGAGAACGCCATCTACCTCCATATCCTGCGCTGGCCATCGGATACGATCACGCTGCCGCCAATCAGGCCGCGCATCGTCAGACACAGTGTCCTCACCGGCGGCAAGGCAACGGTGAAGCAGGCCGACAGCGGCATCGAGGTCAGCGTGCCGGCCGCGCAACGCGACGCCATTGACACGATCGTGAAGCTCGAACTCGATGCGCCCGCCAAGAGCATCCCCGTCATCAAGCCGAAGAGCACCACCGCGCCGTCCTTGACGACCGGCAGGAAAGCCACCGCATCGAATTGGTTTCAAAAGAGCGACACGTATGCCCCCGACAAAGCCGTGGACGGCGATCCCGGCACGCGCTGGGGCTGCGACTACGGCACGCATTCTTGCTGGCTCGAAGTGGACCTTGGCGAGCCGAAGACGTTCGACCGCGCCGCGATCAGCGAACCTTATGGTCGCGTGAAGGAGTTCGAGTTGCAGATCCAGGCTGATGGCGAATGGAAGACCTTCCATCGCGGCACGACCATCGGCGAGGGCCTGAACATCAAG
>CAZEQV010000343.1:0-3877 GCA_964514435.1 uncultured Verrucomicrobiota bacterium | reverse complement strand
CTGGCATCCCCACGGTTTTGGGAATCGTCACGGCCAACAATCTTTCGCAAGCCCGCGCGCGATGTTTGGACGGAAAATACAACCGCGGTCGGGAGGCAGCCCTGACCGCCCTGGAAATGGCTCGCGTATGCAAAACGCTGTGAAACCTCCCGGCAAACGCCGCCTCGCCCGCGAATGTGCCATCCAGTTTCTTTACCAACTGGACATGACCGGCGGCGACCTTGCTGAATCACTCGAACGGTTCTGGGAAACGCAGGAAAATCTCAGCCCCAACGTTCGCACGTTCGCCGAGGAACTCATCCGCGGCGCTCTGGCGCATTTGGCGGGCATTGACGAGAAGATCCAACATTATACCGAGAACTGGGAACTGCCCCGGATCGCGGCGGTGGACAGGAACATTCTCCGCCTGGCCATCTACGAGATGTTGCATCGTGACGACATACCGCCCGTCGTGAGCATCAACGAGGCGGTGGACATCGCCAAAAAGTTTTCCACGCGCGAGTCCGGCGCGTTCGTGAATGGAATCCTTGATCGTCTCAAAGCCGATCTGACGCGCCCAGCCCGGACCGCGGCCCCGACGAAATGAAGTTTGTTGATCTTCATTTGCACACGCGTTTCTCCGACGGTGAATGGACGCCTGCCAACCTCGTGCTGCAGGGCAAGCGTACCGGGCTGGCGGCGATGGCGTTGACTGACCACGACACCGTGGAGGGCGTGCCGGAGTTTCTCGAAGCAGCCCGGCAGGAAAACGTTCCCGCGCTGGCCGGTGTGGAGATCACCTGCCGGTTGGATGACACGGAACTTCACATGCTCGGGTATTTTTCCGGTGACCCCACCCGGTGCCTTTCCCTCGTCAAGGTTCTCCGGGAGGCGGAGGCAATCCGGGCGCGCCGGGTCGAACAGATGGTGAGCAAGCTCAACGAGACCGGCATCGGAATCACCTTGGAAGATGTCCGGTCCTGTTCCGATTGCGGGACGTTGGGGCGGCCGCACGTGGCGCAGGCGTTGGTCAACGCCCATGTGGTGCGAACGTTGGACGAAGCGTTCGAGCGGTTCTTGCGGCGCGGCAAACCCGGTTTTGTGGATCGGCAGCGGATGACAACGGCAGACGCGATTGCACTGATTCGGGAATCGGGCGGCGTGGCTGTGTTGGCGCATCCGGGTTTGAACAAGGTGGATGATCGAATAGCGGAGCTGGCACGGCAGGGGATGATGGGAGTGGAGGCGTGGCACAGTCGGCATTCGGCGGCACAAACGGAACATTACCGGGCGATGGCGGCGCAGTTGGGGTTGATCGTGACTGGCGGCAGCGACAGTCACGCGCCGGGGCGGTATCCGCAGCCCGGTGAGGTTCGGGTGCCCGAGGAAGCGTACCGGAACTTGGAGCAGAAACTTTGGCAGATGGTTTCGAAATGAGCTTATTCCAGAAATTCAAAGAGGGATTGAAGAAGACATCGGCAAAGTTGGCCGGTGAGATCAAACGTATTGTGGCGCGTGGGCCGAAGTTGGACCCGGAGTCGCTGGAGGAACTCGAAGCGGCTTTGATCGGTTCTGACATCGGCGTGGATTCGGCGCTGCGGATTGTGGAACGTGTCCGAGAAGTCAGCCGGTCCACGGGACAGGCGGATGTGTTGGCCATCGCGCGGGCCGAGATTGAGCGTGAGTTGACCGGCAACGTGGCCGGTCTGAAGCAGTCCGCGAACAAGCCGACAGTGGTGTTGATTGCCGGGGTCAACGGGGCCGGCAAGACGACGACGACCGCCAAGTTGGCTCATGTGCTGCAAGGGCAGGGCAAGACCGTGATGTTGGGGGCGTGCGACACATTTCGGGCGGCGGCAATCGAGCAGTTGAAGATTTGGGGCGAGCGGTTGAAGTGCAAGGTCGTGGCGGGTGAATACGGGGCGGATTCATCGGCGGTGGCGTTCGACGCGTACGGCGCGGCGGTCAACGGCGGCGCGGACTATTTGTTGGTGGACACGGCGGGCCGGTTGCATACGAAGAAAAACTTGATGGATGAAATCAAGAAGATGCAACGGACGTTGCAGAAGCGGGATTCGTCGGCCCCGCATGAGGTGTTGTTGGTGTTGGATGCGACGACGGGCAACAATGCGTTGCTGCAGGCGCGGGAGTTTCATGCGGCATTGGGGCTGACCGGGTTGGTGGTGACGAAGCTGGACGGGACGGCCAAGGGCGGGATCGTGGTGGCGATTGTGAGGGAGTTGAACGTGCCGGTAAAATTCATCGGGCTGGGCGAACAGTTGGATGATCTTCAGTCGTTCGACCCGAAGCAGTTCGCGGCGGCGTTGTTTGGCGCGGATGAAGACGGATAGCCGGCGGTGACCTTGCAAATGTGGGCAAACGCAGGCATCTTGGGGTGAACTCACCGGCCAAGATGCTGGCGACATTGCACATACTAAATGGACCGCGACAAGGTCAGTCGGTGCCCATCACCGTCGAACGAGTGAACATTGGCCGCGCGGCCGACAATGTGATCGTGGTCGCCCATGAGACCGTTTCCCAACATCACGCCATCTTATCGCGCGAGGGCATGACGTACCGGATGCGTGATCTGGTTTCGACGAATGGATCCTACCGCAACGGCGAACGCATCACTTCAACGTTGCTCAAGGACGGCGATGTGATCCAAGTCGGCGAGATCAAGATGCGATTTGAATTGTCGGCGGCGCCCGCGCGCAGCGCTTCCGTGGAGGATTTGCTCAAGTCGGCGGCTGTCCAGCCGGTCGAGCCGAAGGCGCCTGTGAATCGGGGGACGCGGAGTTGGGCGATGTCGGCGGTGGTCGCCGTGTTGCTGGTGGCGGGAGAAATGTTGGCGGCGCGCCATCTTAGTTGGTGGCCATTTGGCGCGGCGCATCCGTTGGCCAAGTACGGAAAGCAGGCAGCGGAACGTGTCTATCATGATCAAGCGTATTTGGAGGCGTCGCGGGCCGAGGACACAAAGGACTTTGAATCCGTGTTGAAACAGTCGCGGGCGTTGATCAGCCGCTATCCCGAGCATCATATCGGGTTCTACATTCAAGGCGTGGCGTTGGCGACGATGGGCCGGCACGCGGAGGCGGCCGTTTCATTCATGGATGCGGTTGAGAGGCAGCCTGACTTTGCTGATGGGTGGAGCAATCTTGGCTGGTGTCGGTCGCATTTGCGCGAGACGGAAGCGGCGATCCAGGCGTTCCGCAAAGCGGTTGAGCTGGCGCCGGCCGATGCTTCCGTGTGGAGCAACCTGGCCGGGGCGTTGGCCGATGCCGGCAAGTCGGATGAAGCGGCCGAGGCCTACCGGCAGGTGTTGAAGTTGCGGCCAGCGGATGCGCGCGCTTTCTACGGATTGGGGATGGTGTTGGCGGGTCAGCGCCAACATCTGGAGGCGGTGCAGAGTTTCCGCGAAGCGTTGAAGCTCGCTCCGAATGACGCCGACATCTGGCTGCAACTGGGAAGAATGACGTTGGCGCAAGAGCAGCCGGCGGAGGCGCTGGTGTTCCTGCAGAAAGCAGACGCTTTACGGCCGAACGATCCAGATATATGGGGTGGGTATGTGCAAGCCTATCTGCAACTGGGACAAACAACAAAGGCACTGGAAGCCGCGCGGGAAATGAAGCGTCTTGATCCTGCCAAAGCCTCGGCGCTGGCGGATGAACTGGAATGAAACCAAGTCGCCAACAACCTGATCCAGCACGGCAGGCTGAAATACTGGCCAAGATACGGCGGGAGTCGGAGATTCGGTTGAAAGGCTACCGGGAACGGGCGCTGGCGTTGTTTCCGCACGTGTGCGCCAGTTGTGGACGGGAGTTTTCCGGCAAGCGATTGAAGGAGTTGACCGTTCACCACAAGGATCACAACCACAACAACAATCCCAAGGACGGCA
>CAZEQV010000342.1:0-3882 GCA_964514435.1 uncultured Verrucomicrobiota bacterium | reverse complement strand
AACCAGACGCCCCGCGACTTTGAGTACGGTCAACCGGGCGAAGAAGGCGATTTCGAACTCGAACTGAAAACATTGGCCGACATCGGTCTGGTGGGACATCCTAACGCCGGCAAGTCCACGCTCATCTCCAAATTGACGCCCGCGCATCCCAAGATCGCGGCGTACCCATTCACGACGTTGACGCCGAACGTGGGCGTGATCGTGTACGATGATTTTGTAAGAATCCGACTGGCGGACATACCGGGGTTGATCGAAGGCGCCCATGCCGGCAAGGGGCTGGGGCATGATTTTCTGCGGCATATCGAACGTTGCCGGTTGTTGGTCATCATCCTTGACATGGCCGGCACCGATGACCGCAAACCGTGGGACGACTACAAGCAGCTTCTCAAGGAACTCAAACTCTACAAAGCTGAGATTCTGGAAAAGCCCCGCGTGGTGGTCGCCAACAAGATGGACGCACCGGCCGCCAAGAAAAACCTTGCCGCGTTCAAACGGAAGCATCGCGTGAAAACGCACGAGATCTCCGCCCTCGAAGGCACTGGCTTGGACAAATTAAAACTAGCCCTGCGTGGAGCGCTGGAATAGGGTTTCATCGTTTCATACCCGTGGAGGACTAACACCGTGTACATCGTTATCGGAGGAGACGGGCAACGCTACGGACCTGTGTCGGCCGAACAGGTGCGCCAATGGATTACCGAGGGACGGCTCAATTCCCAATCGCTCGCCCAGCCGGTCGGCTCCACGGACTGGAAGCGTCTGATGGATTTCCCCGAGTTTGCCGCCAACCTGGGCGGGACTGTGGTTCCGCCGCCGCAATTCGGGGGCATGTACGTTCCCGCCATCAACTTGAAATCCAAAATCGCCGCCGGGTTGCTCGGGATCTTCCTCGGCGGACTTGGTGTGCATCGGTTCTATCTCGGTTACATCGGCGTTGGCATCGCCCAGATTGTCGTGACGTTTGTCACGTGCGGCGTGGGCCAACTTTGGGGATTCATTGAAGGTATTTTGATTCTCTGTGGCACCACCATCACCACCGACTCGCAAGGCCGCCCACTGAAAGACTGATCACCATGTACAAAATCATAGGTTCAGACGGCAAGGAATACGGCCCGGTAAGTGCCGACGAACTTCGGCAGTGGATGACCCAAGGCCGTGTCAATTCCAGCACGCAAGCACAGATGGTCGGCGACAGTGGCTGGCGCCCGCTTTCGACCTTCCCAGAACTCAATCCGACCGGTGCCCAGCCACCCATGAGTTCCGCCACGCCGCCATACGCAGGCCAACGAATGTCCACACCCATTGTTGCACCACCGACCTATCTGGTGCAGTCCATTTTGGTGACACTACTCTGTTGTCTGCCGTTCGACATACCAGCCATCATCTTCGCCGCGCAGGTCAACTCCAAGTTTGCCGCCCGCGACTACGAAGGCGCCGCTGCCTCATCCCGCAAAGCGAGGATGTGGTGCTGGGTGTCATTCGGAGACGGTGCCGCTGTGATGCTTGTGTACCTGTTGATTTTCTTGGTCGCTCTGGCCGGGAGTGTCCGACTACCGACTTCGGTCGATTGAATGAACGAAGCAGCCATAACCCCACGCCCGTTTCACGTCCGCAATGTTTTGATTGCCGGTGCGATCCTGGCCGTCTTGCTTGCCGCCTATTTCATCAACCCTTCACAGGCCGGTTTCCTTCCGCCTTGCATGTTTCATCACATGACCGGGTTGCACTGTCCCGGTTGCGGCGCGTCACGGGCGCTTCACCAGCTCGCGCACGGAAACCTGCTGACAGCGTTGAGCTACAATCCCCTTTTAGTCCTGATGTTGCCGGCGCTCGTTTATCTGCTGTTTCGACAGCCACCTGGCATGTTCCGCGATGCGCGGTGGGCTTGGGTGTTGGGCGGGGTTGTGATCTTGTATTGGATTTTGCGGAACATACCGGTATATCCGTTCACGCTGTTGGCACCCTGAACCAAACAAAAAGGAGAAATCATGAGTAACGGCAAACCAGCGGGCGCAGAGAAGAAAGTCGTGGCCGGTATCCTGGCCATATTGTTGGGAGGGCTGGGTATCCACAAGTTCTACCTCGGCTACACGAAGGAAGGCATCATTCAAATTCTGCTTAGCTTGGTGTGTGTGGGTGGACTCATCGGATTGATCGAAGGCATCATTTACCTCACCAAGTCCGATGAAGAGTTTGTGGCCACCTACATCACCGGCCGAAAAGGCTGGTTCTAAGGGGCCACCACCAGACGTTTCACCTTGGACAGACTGCCGCCCATTCCGAACACTCACGGTCAGGCGCGCGAGGGTTTCTTTTCCCCGCGCGCCTGCCTGTTTCTCAACGCCCTGGTCTTGCCGGGACTTGGGTCACTGTGCGCCAAACGATGGGTGCCGGGCGCCGCGCAAATGATCCTCGCCTTCCTGGGGTTCTTTCTCTGCGCCGGTGCGTTGGTGCTTTTCTACTCGCGCATGCTCAGCGATGAAAACTTCAATGCTGATCCCAAGTCCATCCTGATTCCCGGTGGAGTTGGACTTCTCCTGTTCGTAATCTCCTGGATTTGGGCCGTGATGACCGGGCTGAACGCGCTGCGTTCCCGGAAGAACTGACTATCCGCCCACAACAACCAACACCACGGCCGCCAACAACAACGCGGCTCCCACAAGTCGCGCCACCATGACCGATCGGCCCGCATCACGTTCCGTGTTGCCGAACCAATGTCCGACAATCCACACCAGCAACACGCTCCAGATACCGCGCGTGTTGTAGGCCACGTTGGCTGCTGTTGCCTGCCCCACGGTTGTCAACGTGTACACCACGCCCAAGCCCTGCAACGACATCAACGCCGATCCCACACCCAAGCGGCACCATAACCCGCCGCTCCAGCGCACCCGACTCGGGGGAAATCGCGGCACGAAAAGCAGCGTCAGCAAACTTGAAGCCGTGAACATGACCGGAAAAAAACGAGTGAACCCCCACCCCTTCGCCCAGCTCTGCACCAACACATCGGCCACCGCGAACAGCAACGCGCTGACCACCGCCGCCAGCGCGCCCGTACCGGCCCGCCCCCGGTGACCTCCGCCTTGCCGGCTTACGGCGAAGGTACCGGCCATGGCCAGCCCGGCGGCCAGCCACCACATCAACGGCACCGTCTCGCCCAGCACCCACACCACCAACAACGCCACGAACAAAACCTTCGTCCCCAACAACGGCACCGCCACGGACACGTCACCGCGCTCAAACGCCACCAGCGTCAACACCTGCCCCATCAGAAACACACAAGCCACGATGACGGGTTGATACCAGACATCCCACCGCCATTGTCCGCCGCCAAAAGCCGGCAACGTCCAGCAAATCGCCGCGCCAATCCATGTCGAGATCACCAGCATCCGCCACACATCCACGCCATCCTTGCCGGATTGCTTCAGCAACATGCTGGAAATCGCAAAAGCCAGGCCGCTCAACAACGGCAACCATACATAGAGGGGCAACGTCATCGGCTCGCTTCTACCACACCGGACCCGGTTCGTGAACTGCGAGCCGGCACTGTGGTAAAATCTCCGCCATGAACGTGAAGAGGATTCAGGCGTTGGTGTTGCGGTACACGTATCTGTACACACGGAGCGTGCCGCGTATTACAGAACTGTTTTTCTGGCCGTTGATGGATTTGTTGGTGTGGGGATACGTGTCGCTCTACCTGCACAAGGTCGCGCAGGGCTCGGGCAACCTGACCGCCCCGGCCAACGCGTTCTTGTTCCTGCTCGGGGCAATGATCTTCTGGGACATCCTGTACCGGGCACAACAAGGCGTGACGTTGTCGTTCCTGGAAGACATTTGGGCGCGCAATCTTCTCAACATCTTCGTCGCGCCGATTCGCGTCAGCGAGTT
>CAZEQV010000341.1:0-3907 GCA_964514435.1 uncultured Verrucomicrobiota bacterium | reverse complement strand
AATCGTCAATACAGTCGCAGCCTGTGTGAACTCATTGCTCGGTGTCACGCTGACGCCAACGGAACCGGACACCACCACCAATTCAATGGCACCGGCATCCGCTGCCGGATCAATCCACAACCGCGCCACCTCCGTCGGGGCATTCGTGCCCACGCTGGCCCATGGTTCGACACCGGTCGGATCGAAGCCTTCGTTGATCTTGCCGGGGGCAACTTGGAACCGTGCGCGCGGCACCCGCAACACCAAGGCCACCCGAAAAGGCGACAGATAAACATGGTTGTTCGTCCCGCCACAAAAACCACTGTCCCACAATTCCACCCTGTTCGTGCCCGCCACCCACCAGCCCGTCACTTCGTGGACATTCGTCGTGGTCAGCGCAAAACAGGGCGTTCCCGACGGTAGCTGCTGGCTGTTAAACTTGATGAAATCATCCATCACAGCACCGGCAAACCCCATGTTCTCCGTGAACTGCAAATAACTGCGCACCGCGCTCGACGCACTCCAAGTCGCCGGCATTCCCATCACCACGGTCAGATTTGTATGAAGAAATGAATCCGGAGCAAACGACACTGTCTGCTCAACAACACCGGCCTGTAACGCGCTCACCGCTGGAATGTGCGTCAGCCGATCCAAGACCGCCGCCGCCTCGGTTACCTGCGCCACGGTCAGGAGCCCATCCATCCATGCTGTACTCGCCGCCTGATGGACGTTGCTCAACACCGATGCCAACGTCCACGTCACGACGACATTTGTGTTGGCCAGAACTCCATTCTGGTTCACCACCAAGTCCAAACAGTTCGTTAGAATAGGCGTCAGACTCGACCGTATCACCGCCAACCGCGCCGCTTGATTGGTGGCATGATTCCATACCGTTGGGGTCCATCCCAAGATGGTTTCCAGCGCATTGACTTGGAAATAGTTGAAGCGATCCAACGCCACCTTGACTGAATTGGCAGGGGGAACATCATTCCAGTCATTCGGATCGGTGCCGGCCAGGAACTCTTCGAGGCTCGTCGAACCGTCACCGTCGTTGTCGGCTGCCGCGTCGTTGGCATCGCGCGGATCCAAGCCGTGTTCCGCTTCCCAACCATCCGCCATCCCGTCGCCATCCGTGTCCGCCAGACCGGGATCCGTGCCAAGTTGATACTCCTCCAAGTTCGCCAACCCATCACCATCATCATCACCGGTAAACGTCAGCCGTTGCACCCGGTAAAATCGCGCTTCCACCCCGGCCGATTCATCATCCATCCACGCCGTGCTGCCGTCTTCGCCAGGCACAAACACCCGTGCCGTCCACACCGTCGGCGAAGCCATCTCTTCCGCCGACCACACCCGGTAAAGATGATCGCTGCAACTCTCCCACGTCACCGCGACGCACCCGTTCGTGTCCGCCACAATCTCCAACACCCGAAACGGCTCCGCGTCATTGGTGATCGAACACGATCCGCCACCCATCAACATCATCGAGCCGCTGCCGCCGTCGTGGCCGGCCGCCGGCGTGGGCGGGGACGCGACCGGCTCCGGTTCGGTCATCAAATTCTTTTCATACGTGGCGCGGTCAGCGGCGTTGCCCACCCACACGGCCAGTGTCAATTGCCGGGTTTGCAGATTCCAGAACCCCTGTTGAATCAGCTTTTGACGAGCCGCGTCGGTGTATTCAGCCAGTTTAAACCGGGCGGCGATCGCGTCGCCATAGTCCTTGAGGAACCTCTCGTCGGCCGGCCACGTCCATTTCACTGCCCAGAACGGTCCCCAGAACTCATCTTCGAGCTTGTCGAGTTCGCGGATGACTTGCAGTGGACGCAACCGCACGCCATTCCAATCCGCTCCGGCGTGCTGGGGTAGATGATCGAGTTCCTTGGGCAACTTGGCGAAGTCAATCCAGAGAATCGTGAAGGTGTCGAACATGAACGGCACCCAGGGAGTCCAAGACGGGGATTGTTCCAATAGTTGCCGGAACTGCTCGGCATCCGCGACCGAGATATGCGTCATCCCGTCATCAAGGTAATTGGTCACAATGGCTGTTTCGGCATCCGCCCGAACTGCTGTGAACATCAAGCCCACGGTCAACATGAGCAGTACAACCGTTAGCCATCGGACAAGAGGCGATGTTCGTTCACCTATCACACCTCGCTCCGGTCTCCCGCCGGCTCGTCAACGATGGCGATGATCATGTTGCGGGCGGGGCTTTTCTCATCGGCCACGGCGCGGCGGGTGGCCATGCCGTCGGTGCTGACGATCACTGTCTGGTGCAATGCCGCGCCGTGCGGGTCAATGGCCACGGTCGGTACGCCCTCGGGTTGGCCGGTCGCGTTGAGCGGTTGGCAGATCAACAGCCGCCAGCCGTGCAAACTCTTGTGTTTGCGGGTGCTGACGACGTTGCCCTCGATGCGGCACAGGGTCATCCGTCAGTAAATCCTCAGGTTGTCCACCATGACACAACGGCGGACGCGACAGAACGTCTTGGGGTTGGTCACACCCTCGCCGGTCGGGGTGGCAATGCTGTAGCTCAAATATCCCTCGCCGCCCAAACCCAGCCCGGCCATGCACGGGCCATTCTTGATGAACAACGTGGTGTCCAACGCCCGCGCCATCGCCGTCATGTAGTTGACGTTGTGGGTGTGGATGATCGAAGTGTGCCGGTAACTATGCTCGGCGACCTTCGCAGCCATGATCGCTTCGTTGACATCTTTCACGCGCACGACGGGCAAGAACGGCATCATCTGTTCTTCCTCGACGAACAAGTGGTCGGCGCTCGTTTCGGCGAACAACAACGGCGTCTTGTCCGGTACGCTCGCGCCAGCGGCTTTCGCCAACACGCTGGCGTCGCGTCCGATCAATTCCCGTCGCACGGTGGCATGGGGACATCCCCCACCCTCGCCGGGTTTGATGTCGAACGCGGCCTTGGTCAACGCTTCAAGTTGCGAAGCGTTCAACCGCGCCGCGCCGTTTTTCTCCAGCGCCGACATGAACGCATCCGCGACCTTGTCCACGACGAACACCTCTTTTTCGCCGATGCACAACAGATTGTTGTCGTAAGCCGCGCCGGTAATGATCTTGGCGGCGGCCGAGTTGAGATCGGCGTCTTCGGCCACGACGACGGGCGGGTTGCCGGGCCCGGCGCAGATGGCGCGCTTGCCGGCTTGCATGGCGGCTTTGACGACGCCGGGACCGCCAGTGATGCAGAGAATGCGGACGTGGGCGTTGCCGCACATCGCCTTGAAGGAATCGAGCGTGGGCGGTTCGATGGTACAGATGAGGTTCTCGATGCCGAGTTCGTGGCAAATGGCTTCGTTGTACACGCGCGTGGCCATCGCCGCACACCGGCTGGCGTTGGGATGCGTGTTAAAGACGACGGCGTTGCCGGCAGCGACCATGTTGATGACGTTGCCGCTCAACGTCGGGACGGAGTGCGTGGAAGGCGTGACCGCGCCCACGACGCCGAATGGCGTGTATTCTTCCAACGTGATTCCATGATCACCGCTGCGACCTTCGGGGGAAATGTATTCCACGCCGGGAACGAGCTTGATGATCTTGAGCTTTTCGATCTTGTGATCCAACCGGCCAATCTTCGTTTCTTCGAGTTCGATGCGGCCCCATTCGACGGCGTTCTTGTCCGCAAGCGTTTTGACGATCTCGACTACTTTGCGCCGACCTTCCATGCCCTTTTCTTGAAGTTGCCGGAACGCAGCCGAGGCAGCTTCGCAAGCCTCGTTGGCGTCGGTGAACACGCCGAATCGTTTGCTGCCGGACCGCGACGGTGACGACGACGATACCGAAGCCGGTGCGGGAGCAGGAGCGGACGCGACGGAGCGCGTCCCTCCAAGTTTGCCGAGAACTTCCTCGATCACGTCGCGGATGAGGGCTTCATTAATGGCGGGTTGACTCATGATTGCTTACCTCACGT
>CAZEQV010000340.1:0-3933 GCA_964514435.1 uncultured Verrucomicrobiota bacterium | reverse complement strand
TCGCTGTGCTCCCAGCAGATGTTGTTCAAGGCTTCGTTCTTGTTCCATTGGCCAACAGTCAAGGGTTGGGGTGGCGCCACGCGACGCGCCCAGGCAATGACTTCGACAAGCAAGGGCAAGGCGGCGTCACCCAGACCGGCATTCGTGGGTTCGTTGTAGAGATCCCAGACCCAGACCCGGGGATCGTCCTGAAACGCCGCGATGATGTCCGTCACGTAGTTCTGCAGGCGCGGCCAGGCTTCGGGGTTGCGCACCATGTCGTGCCCCGGCGAAGCTGACCAAGCGTTGGCATACACGCCTTTCACGACGTCGGGTTGCCGCTCGAATTTCGGATTCTTGATCTCGCCGCAATCGTCAAACAGGACCAACATCACCCGGTGACCGCGCTTGTCGCAGACGGTGAGAAAGTCGCGGACGCGTTGCTTGAAGGCGCTCGGGTCATGCTCCCACACGACAAACGGCAGCACGACGCGAACGCAATTGAAGCCGACACCTTCGGCAAGCGCCAGTTCCTGATCGATCAATTTCACGTCAAAAGAATCCGGCATCCACATCTCAGTGTAATTGATGGCCGTTGCCGGGATATAATTGAACCCGCAAGGCCACGGCTGGTGCGCATACCACTGATTGGCCTTTTCCGCCGACCACCGGCCCCCATTCGCACCCTTGTTCGCCCCTGAATTCATGATGCTCATCCGCCCTCCTGCTCCAGCACGCTGATCAACCCGAGCAAACCACCCCAGTGATAGAACGCGTCGCTGTTGTCCTTGCCGCAACCGTTGCCGGTCTCGGCGCAGTAGTTTTCATGAACGTGACCGTGCTCGCGCCATTCGTTGAGCAAAAAGGCTTCAGATTTCTCGACCAAGGCTTGCCGGGTTTTCATACCGCTGTTTGGTCCATTTGCATTTCATTATAAATTCCAAGCTCCGAAATCACCGGGCAGACCGGGCTTTCCAGAATCCTGAGCCGCAAACGCCGCACGGTCGAATGCTTGCCCCGCAAAAGTCGCCGATTTCCGATTGCCGACGCCTGCCCCCATTCACACCACGCACCGCCAGAATCCACATCAATCGCAAACCGGCCGACCCTCTGCCCCAATGGCAAATACTCGCGCAACCCCACGACGTTAAAGGTCAGCGGCTCCGCGAATGTCAGGATGAACTCCGGCGTCGTCACTTGGTCATCCGTCGCCCAATATGTGTCGGCATTCCCGTCTAGCACGTTACCGGGAGCAAATCGCGAACTGTTCCCGCGCGTGTTGCTGGCTGTACACTGGGCACCTTGCGCCAAGTTTCTGCCGAAGATTTCATCGTGCAATCGCCGGTACCCTTGCACGCTCCGAACGTCGCACTCGTGAATTTGGCCACGCCGGTCGGGCGGCAAATTCAACAACAACGAGGCGCCACGGCCCACGGACTGAAAATAGAGGTCAAGTAGGTTCTGTGGACTGCGAACCTTTTCGTCCTCAGCGGCGTGATAGAACCAACCGGGACGAATCGAAACATCACATTCAGCCGGTAGCCAAGCGGTTCCCTGCCGGTCGCCTTTGTTGAGCATCGCGAACGGAGAACCCCACGCTGCCACCAGATCCGTCGTGAACAGGGTCGTGAAGGCTTGCTTGTTGATTCCCGGAAACAACAAGTCGCGGTTGATTGTCGACCAGCAGGGATCCCCGGCGATTCCCTCTTCGTTTCCCACCCACCGGATATCCGGCCCGGCATCACTAAACATGACCGCATGGGGCTGATTCCGCCGCACGATTTCCCACGTGTTCGGCCAATCGTAGTAGGTCCGCCGGTCAATCGTGCGTTTCTCCCGTGCGCCGCCGTAGTAACCATCAACCCCATTGGCGCCGTCAAACCAAACCTCAAACAGCTCGCCGTACTCCGTGGTCAGTTCTTCGAGTTGGTTCCGGTAATACTGGAGATAAGCTGGCCGTCCGTACTCCGCGTGATTCCGATCCCACGGCGACAGATAAACGCCAAACCCGATTCCGTGATGCCGGCAAGCCTCGGAAATCTCACGGACGACATCGCCTTTGCCGTTCCGCCACGGACTGTTTTTCACCGAATGCTCTGTGTACCGGGAAGGCCAGAGGCAAAACCCATCGTGATGTTTGCAGGTCAGAATCAAGCCGGTCATACCGGCCGCGGCGGCCACACCGACAATCTGTTCGGGATCGAACGCGGTCGGGTTAAATATCGCTGGGGATTCATCACCGTAGCCCCACTCCTTGTCCGTAAAGGTGTTCGTCGTAAAACACATAAAACCGTAAAATTCGCGCCGATGCCACGCCAGTTGCCGCGCCGACGGCACCGGTCCGTGTGGAGCCGGTGGCGCAACGGAGAAATCGGCGGACTTGATATTGTCACTCATGGCAATTGTCCTTCGTCTTCCGTTCGTGTTCCAACACGCTGATCAACCCCAGCAAACCGCCCCAGTGATAGAAGGCATCGCTGTTGTCCCTGCCGCAACCGTTGCCGGTATCCCCGCAGTAGTTCTCGTGAACGTGACCGTGCTCGCGCCATTCCTTGAGCAACAACGCCGCCGATTTCTCCACCAACGCCTGCCGGGCTTTCGGCAGGTCGTAGTTGCAGAGGCCGAGATAGACCAAAAAGTTCATCGGCGCCCAGATCCGGCCCCGCCAGTAGTTCTGTTCGGGATACGCCGGGTCGTTGCGGGCGACGGACGGCAAAATCCATTCGCCCCAGAACTCCGCCGGGTTGAAGAAGTGTTCGTTGATCATCCGGTCGGCCTGCGCCGGCGTCGGCACGCCGGCCAGCAACGGATAGAAATGCGTCGGCGAAAGCCGGTGCTGCAACTCGCCGGTATCGAGCCGCTTGTTCAGGAACAAACCGGTCTTCTCGCACCAGAGCATTTGCAACTTCGCGGCATACCGGTCGCCGCGCTCATTCAACTCAGCCGCGACTTCGTTGCGGCCAATCCGTTTCGCCAGGTCCGCTAACGCCCGACAATCGGCGATGTAAAGCGACATCAGTCCCACGTCCGCCAGTTGCATCCGGTGCGCCTTCGCATCGTAGGGCATGTCCTGATACATCGGCGAGTTGTCGAGACCAGACTCGAGCGCCGACGCAAACCGGGTGTTGATCGGCAACGTCTCGTAGCTGCACCCGGTGACCGGCTCATACGGATCCGACCCCCAACAAAGATAGCCGTCCTGGTCACGATGGGCCGGCCACCACCGATTCCACGTCAGCAGCGTGTCAAACAATCGCTCCGCCAGCGCGGTTTCGCCGACGCGGTCGCAGATGGCCTGCACCGTCAGCGCCCCGACTGGCGGCTGCGACCGGTCGCGCGACTTGAACCCGCTCGGCATCGCAAAGTTCGGGACAAACCCGCTCTCGGTCACTTCCTCGGTGATCGCGATCGCGTTGGCGTAGGCCAGTTCCTTGTTCTCGACGCTCGCCATCCACGCCGCAAAATACGTGTCCCAGTCGAACAACACCCACCCGCCCCAGCCGCAGCTCCAGATGCGGCTGACCGGCGAAATGACGCGATCCTTGAACGGATCGTAAATCGTGTCCCACGCCAGACAGGTCTGCATGGCGTGATGGACTTCACTCAAGCCTTGCCGGCTCGCGAGGAACTTGGCTTTCTGTTGCTCCACAATCTTACCGGCCTCCGACAGCCGACCGGGATTGCTCGCCACGAATACCGGCTGATCAAGCTCGACCAGCAGATACGGGCCGGGAATCTCCACCACCGGCTCCTCGTTGCGCTTCGTCCCGGTCGCCGCAACGGTCAACGGACCGACGCACAGCCGGTCACCATCGCGGCGCACCCAACCGGGCCGATTCCACAACACGGCGCCTTCTATTGTCAGCGCCGGGGCCTTCACATGGATCGCCAGCGGCGTCACCCGGGCAAACCAATCGCCGTCCGCGTGCGCGGTTTCGACGCGGATCTTCGTCT
>CAZEQV010000339.1:0-3958 GCA_964514435.1 uncultured Verrucomicrobiota bacterium | reverse complement strand
AATGTTGACAAGACTTAGACAAGATGATAATTGTCCATCATGCAAACGAGACAAACACAAGCCGGCCGTGCTGATCATGATGAATTAGCCAGCATCGTCCGCTCGCACCAAGAGGAAATCCAAGAGTACCGGCGCGTCGAAAGTCAGCGCGTTGGTTGCGACATTGGCTGGGAGTGGGCGGCAGTGGAATGGATGGAGCAGCATCATCCCGGTTGGCGCGAACTGCTTTGGACTCGTCTCGTCCGCGAATCCACATCGGCGCATTTTCTCCGCCTTGCCACCCATGAATCTCTCAACTGAAAGGAATTGTCTCATGCATCATTCACCAGAGAAGAAAGTCATCATCATTGGCGCGGGACCCGGCGGTCTTGCCTCGGCCATGCTCCTCGCGCATGCCGGGTTCCGCGTCCAAGTCGTCGAACGTCTCCCGCGTGTCGGCGGTCGGACATCGGCCATTGAAGCGCATGGTTACCGGTTCGATTTGGGGCCGACGTTCTTTCTCTACCCGCAAATCCTCCGTGAGATTTTCTCGTCGGTGGGTCGGAATCTTGACGCGGAGGTGCCGATGGTGAAGCTCGACCCGCAATACCGGCTGATCTTTGGGGCGGGCGGCGTGCTCAACGCCACCCCCAACTTGGAGCGTATGGAAGCCGAAATCGCCAAGATCGCGCCGCGAGATGCCGCCAATTTTCGCCGGTTCATGGACGACAACCGCGACAAACTCGCCAAGTTTTCGCCCTGCCTTCAAAATCCCTTTCTGGGATGGTCGAGTTTGTTCCAAACCCGGCTGCTGTCGGTTTTACCCCACCTCAAACCGTGGCGTTCCCTTCACACCGAACTGGCCCAATACTTCCGCGACCCGCGTCTGCAACTGGCCTTTACGTTCCAGTCGAAGTACCTCGGCATGTCGCCGTTTGTCTGTCCCAGCTTGTTCTCCATCCTGTCGTTCCTGGAATACGAGCACGGCGTGTTTCACCCAATTGGCGGCTGCAACGCCGTCACCGAGGCGATGGCGCGCATCGCCCGCGAGATGGGCGTGGACATCCGTCTCGATGAACCGGTCGAAGAAATCCTCTTTGAAAAACGCCGTGCCGTCGGTGTCCGCACCAACCGCGACGTTCTTCGCGCCGACGCCATCATCGTCAATGCCGACTTCGCGCGCGCCATGGAGAAACTCGTTCCCAATCATCTGCGCCGACGCTGGACCGACAAAAAAATCGCCAAGAAAAAGTTCTCCTGTTCCACCTTCATGATGTACCTGGGCATCGAAGGTCGGTACGACCACCTCTCCCACCACAATATCTACATCACCCGCGATTATCAGCGGAACCTCGACGAAATCGAAAACCAGCACGTGCTCAGCGAGGATCCTTCTTTCTACGTGGAGAATCCCTCCATCACCGATCCCACGCTCGCTCCCGCCGGCAAGAGCGCGCTCTACGTCCTCATACCGGTCACCCATCAACACCCCAACATTGACTGGACGCGCGAATGTCCGCGTTACCGGCAAGTCGCCATTCGTCAACTCGCCAAGCTCGGACTTCACGACATTGAGGATCGTATCCGGTACGAGCGCATCGTCACGCCCTCCGAATGGGATCACACCTACGAAATCCACCGGGGCGCGACGTTCAACCTTGCCCACAACCTCGGCCAAATGCTCCACCTCCGCCCCCAAAACCGCTTCGAGGATCTCGATGGCGTGTACCTGACCGGCGGCGGCACGCATCCCGGCAGCGGTTTGCCGGTCATCTTCGAATCGGCCCGCATCACCAGCCGGTTGCTTTGCGAAGACCTCGATGTTTCCACCGCCAATCGTTTCACCCCACACACCACCCATGAACATTGCCCTACCACAACCGTCCGTTGACAGCCGGCGCCGATTCGTCTCGGCTTCCGACGAGCCGTTTTCGTCGCTGACTTACCGTCTGCGCTGCGTGCGGCGTTTCCGTCAATTGCTGGCTGACCAATCCCGGCAAGTGGCCGTCACCGTTGACGCGCCTGTCGCGGAAGTTCTGGCCGGCCAGGTTGTCCCGCTGGCGCAAGCCTGCCGGTTCTTGGAGCGGCGTGCCGCTGCAATACTCGCTCCGCACAGGCAAGGGAACATCGAGATTCGGCGCGAACCATTCGGACGGATTCTGGTGATTGGTCCGTCCAACTTTCCCCTGTTCCTGCCAGCGGTTCATGCTTTGCAGGCTCTCGTGGCCGGCAACGCCGTCATCATCAAGCCCGGCAATGGCGGATTACCTGCCATGTCTCTGTTCGCCAAACTCCTGTTCCGCGCCGGTATCCCGGAAGACAAACTGCGCATCCTTGACGAATCCATCCTGGCCGCTCATCAAGCTATCGAAGAAGGCGTGGACAAGGTCGTTTTCACCGGCAGCGCCGACGCCGGCGCGGCGGTGTACAAGAAACTCGCTTCCCGCCTGGTGCCGGCCACGATGGAGCTTTCCGGGCACGATCCGATGATCGTGCGCGCCGACGCGGACATTTCCTTGGTCATGCGCGCGCTGAACTTTGGTCGCACATTCAACGACGGCAACACGTGCATCGCACCGCGGCGGTTGATCGTCCACGAGACAATGACCTTGCCGGGCACGCAGGGCGCATCCCGTTTTCACGACGATGACCAGGCAGTGTCGTTGGCCAACGCCTCGGAATACGCGCTGGGAGCCACCATTTTCACCCGCGACCTGGCCGCCGCAAAATCCATGGCAGGCCAACTCAACGCCGGCATCGTGGTCATCAACGACATGATTGCGCCGACCGCCGACCCGCGCGTGCCGTTCGGCGGACGCAACCGCAGCGGCTTCGGCGTGACGCGCGGCGCGGAAGGTCTGCTGGAGATGACGCAACTCAAAACCATCATCACTCAGCGGCGGCGTTGGCTGCCGCACCTCGACGGCGCGCGCGACGAAGACGCTCCGATGTTCGAAGCCATCCTTCAACTGGCGCACGGCACCGGCCTGATCAAACGCTTTCGCGCCTTCAAACAACTCATCTCAACCCTGTCAACACGGAGGAAAAACACATGAATCAGTCCACAACCAATCGCATCGGAGTCATCGGCGGCGGCCTCGGCGGTCTCGCGGCGGCGTGCACCTTGGCCGCGCGCGGCTACCAAGTGGTGCTGTTCGAGCGCAACGACTGGCTGGGAGGCAAGGCGGCCGTGCTGGAGCGCGACGGATTCCGTTTCGACATGGGGCCGACCATTCTCACGTTGCCGTCTGTCTTGGCGCGCCTCTACGCCGAAGCCGGCCTCAACGTCCGCAAAGAACTGGAACTCGTTCCACTCGACCCGCAATGGCGGTCGTTCTTCGAGGATGGCTCCGTTCTCGACCTGCATCAGGACGTGGACAAAATGGTAAGAACGCTCGACCGGTTCAGCGGCGGTACCGTGACCGGCAACGGCTACCGTGAGTTCATCGAGTTGTCGGAAAAACTCCACGACATTTCCAACCGCTACTTCTTCTACCGTTCCATCGGCGGATTAGGCGACATGTTCGAATGGAAAGCTTCGATCAACCCCAAGGTCCTGCGAGACGTGCTGACCATGCGCATGCACAGCACCGTGGCCGGCACCATCCGCAAGCACATACCGGACGCGCGTGCCGCGCAAATGCTCGACCACTTCACGCAGTACGTGGGTTCCTCGCCGGAAGGCTCGCCGGCCGTGCTCTGCGGCATTGCCCACATGCAAACCGAGGAAGGCGTCTGGTATCCCATGGGCGGCACGCGCGCCGTGCCGGTGGCGTTGTCCAAACTGGCCATTGACCTCGGCGTGGAACTACGGACCCGCTCACGCGTCAGTCGCATCCTCACCGACGCCGGGGACAACGTCACCGGAGTGCGCACCGAGGAAGGCGAAACCATCCCGCTGGCGGCTGTCGTGTCCAACATGGACGCGGTGCGCACCCACCGGGAGCTCTTGGGCGGCACCGATGTCGCCCAACGGTTC
>CAZEQV010000338.1:2091-3959 GCA_964514435.1 uncultured Verrucomicrobiota bacterium | reverse complement strand
GTGGCAGTGTGAAGATTCGCGGGCGCGTCGGGGTGGAGGAAGTCAAGGGCGGCAAGGAGCGCATCATCGTCAGCGAGGTGCCGTACAACGTCAACAAGGCGTCGCTCATCGAGCGGATTGCTGCGTTGGTCAACGAGAAGAAGCTCGAAGACATCAGCGACATTCGCGACGAATCCAACAAGGACGGACTTCGCGTGGTCATTGAACTGAAGCGCGATGCCATCGCCAAGGTTGTCATCAACAACCTCTACAAACACACCCAGCTTGAGCAGACGTTTGGCGTGATCATGCTGGCGATTGATCATGGGCGTCCGCGCGAGATGAACATCAAACAGATGTTGGAGTGCTACATCGAGCATCGCCGCGACGTGATCACCCGCCGCACCCGGTACGAGTTGCGGAAGGCCGAGGAACGCGCGCACATTCTGGAAGGCTACCGGATCGCGTTGGACAACATTGACGCGGTGGTCAAGATCATCAAGGAGGCCGATGACCGTGACGATGCCCGCACGAAGTTGATGCGAAAGTTCAAGCTCACCGAGATTCAGACGAACGCCATTCTCGATCTGCGCCTCTATCAGCTTACCGGCTTGGAGCGCGACAAGATCGAAGAGGAGTATGCCGAACTCATCAAGCGCATCGCCTATCTCGAAGGTCTGTTGGCGTCCGAACGCAAACTCATGGGCGTGGTGAAGACGGAACTGATCGAAGTCAAAGAGAAATACGGTGACGCGCGCCGCACCGACATCGTGGCCGATGAGGGCGAGATGGACATCACGGACCTGATTGCCAACGAAGCCTGCATTGTCACCATCAGCCACCAAGGCTACATCAAACGCACGGCCGTCAGCGCGTACCGGGCTCAGCGGCGCGGTGGCAAGGGCGTCATCGGCATGGAACAACGCGAGGCTGATTTTATTGAGCATTTGTTCACTTGTTCCACGCACGACAACATCATGTTTTTCACGGAGGACGGTCGTGTTTATGTGGAGAAAGTGTACGAGTTGCCGGAGATGGGCCGGGCCGCGAAAGGCAAGGCTATCGCCAACTTCCTTCAGCTCCGACCGGATGAAAAGATCGCCGCGTTGCTGCGGATCAAGGAATTCAGCGAGCAACAGTATCTCTTCTTCGTCACACGAGCCGGTATCGTCAAGAAAACGGTACTCAGTGCCTTCCAAAACGTCCGCAAGGGCGGCATCATCGGCATCACCATCGAGAAAGGCGACCGGCTTATCGGCGTCAAGGTCACGAATGGAAATGATGAAGTCGTGTTGGTGACGAAGGATGGCATGAGCATCCGGTTCCACGAAGAGGATGCGCGTGACATGGGCCGCAGCGCCGCCGGCGTCTGGGGAATCCGACCGGAGAAGGATGATTACGTCATCGGCGTCGAAATTGTGGATCCAAGCGCGACGCTGCTGGTGGCCGGAGAGCATGGTATTGGCAAGCGCACGCCGTTCGACGAATACCGCAAGCAATCCCGCGGCGGCAAAGGCATCATCACCATGAAGACAACGGACAAGGTTGGCTCCGTGGTGGGAGCGTTGACCGTGACGGATGCCGACGAGATCATGCTGACCACTTCACAAGGACAGACCGTGCGTACCGGCTGCAAAGACATCCGAATCTGCGGCCGCAATACGCAAGGCGTGAAGCTGATCAACTTGGACGCCAACGACAAACTCGTTGCCATTGCCAGGGTCATCAGCGAGCAACAAGAAGAAGCCGCAGAAGTCGCCGAAGAACAGAAGACAAAATGAACATCTGGAACTTCGCCTGCAACAATGAGACTGAGGAAGAGTGTTTTCAACTTGGTCTCTTTGGCCATGGTCAAATGTGGCCAAAGCAGGCAAGAGAGGGTGACTTTG
>CAZEQV010000338.1:0-2081 GCA_964514435.1 uncultured Verrucomicrobiota bacterium | reverse complement strand
CTGCGTGCGACGATCGGCGTGATCTGGTTGAAGGCGCGTGGGGTAGGCTGGGAATGGGGTTTGTCGAGAGCTCTGCGGACTATCCAATCGCGAGGCAACAAGCGAGGTTTGGTGATGGTGAATCAACGTTGCTTTCCAGTGCCCCTGGCAAGTGTCGGTTCATCTCGTCCTTGTCTTGGCGACTTTGCGGTGTATGCGTGAGATTCTGCAGTGGGACGAGTTCTCGGTTGCTTGCGGAGCGTGTTCCTGCTGGCATATTCTGAATGTGGAAGGCTGAGACAAAAAACATGAATACCGACAAGTTTCCAAGGGGCTGGCGGAAAGATCAAGTGCGCGGCGTGCTGGCGCACCATGAGAAGCAGTCCCAAGGGACGTCTGGGCCGGTCACGCATGCGCGGATGACGTGGGAAAAGCTGTCCCCAGCGGAGCGGTTGCGCCGCTCATGGCAGCTTCGTCATCGGTTGCCCTCCCCGAAACGCATCCACGATGCGAAACTTCTTCCAAGCCCTTAGCCGTCACCGTGTCCGGTACCTGTTGATCAGTGGACAAGCCACTGTGCTGTATGGCGCGAGCACGTTTTCGGAAGATGTGGATATCTGGGTTGAACCGACGGCGGTCAACTGGCAACGTTTATTGGCTGCACTCCGACAAATCGGGGCGCGTGTGTATAAGCTAACGCCACCACTTACCCTTGAATATGCCCGGCGTGGCCACGGGTTTCATTTCACTGTGCCCGACAAAGACTCGCCGTCAGGTATTGGCTACGTGGATGTGATGGCCATCCCTCCACGCGTCGGGAGTTTTCGCGAGGCGGCGCATCGAGCACAACGGTTCACGACCGATTGGGGGCGAATTCCGGTTGTAGCACCTGTGGACTTGGTGCTCTTAAAGAAGACTCGACGACTGGCGGACTATGCGGTGATTTCTGCTTTGGTCCGCCTCGCCTCGCGAAAGTTTCATTCTTCGGCGCAATGGCAATGGGCCTTGGAGCAGACATTCGAAGCCGAGGATCTGTTGAGTTTTTGGCAGCGCGGTCGCGCCGCTTGGCGGAAGCGGTTGATGAGTCCGCGTCCTGTGCTGCGACAACTGAGAACGGCTCGTTTGCAGCCGTCGCATCGGGAGATCGCGCGCGCCCTGCTCGCCGAGATGGAACAGGCTCGTGAAGCCGACCGTCTCTATTGGCAACCCGTGCTGGCCGAGTTGCGCAATCTCCAGAGACATCGCCACCTCATTTCCGAGGGCATTTTGGTCAAATCGCAAGATGACGACGGGACATCGGCCTTGCTGCACACTGGTCAAACCAGCAAAGAAGCTTCGCGCATGAATCGAAGGAAGGCTTTCCAACGCTCGTCGCCTCGGTCGTAGTTCCCTTGTGTGTTACGTGGAGTGGGGGGAATTCAGGCTCCAACCGTGGCACTCACGGGGTGGGGGAGCGGGAAGTCTTCGTTGTCCACCTGCAGGTTCTCGCAGATGGTCACCAAGGCGAGCTCTGACAGGCAAAAAGAGGCGTGCCAGATGTTCGGCTCCAAGCAGACCGGCTCGTCCAGCAGGAAAGCTTCAAAATGTTCCGGTGACTCGGGTCGCGCCACCAGCATCACAATCGTACCGGCCAGCGGCGCAAAACTCTCCTTCGTATTGGGGTGCCGGCTGAGCTTGGTCACGGAATGGGTGGTGAGTTTGTTGATGGCTTGTCGCCATGCAACCGGGCGCCGTTCTTCCACGGATACCTGAAATCCGTCCGGCTTGGCGGAATCATGCCGGATCAAGACGCCATAGGGCGCAAACGCTTCGCGGGACAATCGGCGGATTGGGACGTTCTTCATGCCGGTATGCTGCGACGCTATTCGATGGGTCGCAAGGCAAAATCATCCAGCAACGCCGTGCAGTAGTCCGCCACAAACGTAATGTTGATAAACGGTCCCCAGGCCGGTGCGGTGAAGCCCAAAACGACGTGTTCCCAGGAGCCATTCTTGCCGGTGGCGCGTGTGGTGGATTGTTTCTCCACCATGGGGCCGGTGTGCGGCGACCATTCATAGTAATCGCCCTGAATGAAGGCAGCCGGTTGGGCATTGTCCCAATCT
>CAZEQV010000337.1:0-3962 GCA_964514435.1 uncultured Verrucomicrobiota bacterium | reverse complement strand
GGCGGGCTGGGCGTGGCGATCCCCACGTATGTGGCTTACAACTATCTGGTCAACCGCGTTCACAATCTGGTTCTCGACATGGAAAAGGCCGCCAACGAAATCGTCACAT
The DNA here is from genome assembly GCA_964514435.1 of uncultured Verrucomicrobiota bacterium. Lineage (GTDB taxonomy): Bacteria > Verrucomicrobiota > Verrucomicrobiia > Palsa-1439 > Palsa-1439 > CAZEQV01. The sequence continues at coordinate 3,853 of CAZEQV010000337.1, read as the reverse complement.
TCCTGGCCCGGCGGGATGGGGGCGGCGCGGAGGAAGAGCCGATCGTGTTGACGCCGAAGAAGAGCGATTGAAGCCATGATCTTCAAGACATACTCGGACATCGCCAAGGGACGAATTGATCCCGCGCCAATGGTGGATGTGGTGTTCCTGTTGCTGATCTTCTTCGTCCTCAGTTCGTCGTTTGTCATGCAACCGGGTTTTCACGTGGACCTCCAACCCTCGAAACTGATGGCGGCCAGTCCGTATCAAGGACTGGTGGTCACCATTACGCGGGAGAACATTTTGTTTTTCAACGAGCAGCGCACCACGATGGAGGGGCTGCAGAAAGCGTTGAAGGAGGCCGGACGGCGCGGGCAAGACGCGGAGTTGATCATCAAGGCCGACAAACAGGTCGCGCACGGCACGGTCGTGGAAATCATGAGCATGGCCACGGAAGCTGGTATCACAGCGGTGAATATTGCCACGAGACCGGTTGCCCCCGAATCAGCCGGTGCCGTTGCTCCGAGGTGAAACACCGTGGCTGACACCGTTACCCTGTCATTCAGCGAACGCCATTTCGTCTGGCTGATGATAGGCGCGTCGGTTGCCCTGCATTTTGCCCCATGGTTGGTGATCAAGGTCAAAGACCATGCGGAGTGGCAGGCTCCTCCGAAACGGCCGCGTGTGCAGATGATGCCGGCCACGCCGTTGAGCCGGGAAAATGGACGGCAACTGCAGTACGTAATTTCGGAGTTCATGGATCCCAGCCTCAGTTCATTGCCCAGCGCGCGCGGGTTCTCGCAGAAGATGTGGGCGAGGGGAGTGGACATTGGGCCGATCACCGGCGAGTGGCAGATTGAACCGGCGTTTTTGGATGTGACCCGACCGGGCGAATTTCAGTCATTGCTGCCGCAGCCGTCCGTTTGGCAGTCATTGCAGGGCGCGGCTCGGAAGATGTCACCGGAATCCGAGACAGCCGCCCCCGTCAACGGGGGCGAACCGGCGGTTGTGGTCACCAGCAGCGTTTTTCGAGCGGATGGCGCGTTGGCTGGGCGGGCGATCGTGGGGATGCCGGCCCTGCCCACCATTCAGAATGCGACGCCGTTGCGGTCAACCCGCTTGCGCGTGGCGGTCGAACCTGCCGGTATGGTGCGGTTTGTTGTGCTGGAACGTTCCAGCGGTAACGAAGCCGCGGACAGCCGGGCTGTCGAATTGGCCCGGCAGGTTCGTTTTGAGCCGCTGGCGGACGCGGGCCTGGAAGGTGAAGCTTTGATGTGGGGCGTCATGAAGTGTTTCTGGGCGACGGAGTTGCCGGCCGCGTTGCCGGGCGGAGTGACGCCATGATCGAAGTGGATTTCTCAACGGCGCTGGTTTTGTATTTGTTCGCGTACTTGGGTGTTGTCTTGGTGATGTGGAGCCGGTATGAATGGAAACAACGCGCGCTGCGCGGAAAACCCAAGAAGCTTTCCAAAACATCAGAGGTATAGACCATGGGCATGTGGATCGGACGCAATCGCAAAGCACGAGTGACATACGGATTTGATGACATCGCATTGGTGCCGGGAGATATCACGATCAATCCCAACGAGGTGGATACGACCTTCCAGTTGGGTGACCACAAGATCAAGGTGCCGATTCTGGCGAGCGCGATGGACGGCGTGGTGGATGTGAACTTTGCCATCGCAATGGGCAAGCTCGGCGGTGTGGCCGTTCTGAACTTGGAGGGCGTCCAGACACGATACAAGGATCCCTCAGAAATCCTCGACAAGATCGCCAACGCGTCCAAGGAAGAAGCGACGCATCTGACCCAGGAAATCTACCGGAAGGAAGAAGTCAAAGAGGAGTTGGTGGCACAGCGGATCAGGGAGATCAAGGCAGGCGGAGTCATTTGCGCGGTCAGCGCCATTCCGCAACGGGCCGAGCGATTCGGGGTCATCGCGCAAGAAGCCGGCTGCGATATTTTCGTTGTGCAGTCCACCGTTTCGACTGTGCGCCATATTTCCAAGGAGTACACCACGCTCGACATTGCCGGCTTCTGCAAGCGGATGAAGATCCCCGTTGTGATTGGCAACACCGTGACCTATTCTGCCACCCTTGAGCTTATGCAAGCCGGTCCCGCGGCGGTTCTGGTTGGAGTTGGCCCCGGTGCCGCTTGCACGACGCGCGGTGTCTTGGGGCTGGGAGTGCCACAGGTGACGGCCACCGTGGATTGCGCGGCCGCCCGCGATTACTACCACAAACAAACAGGCCGGTATGTTCCCATCATCACTGACGGTGGCATGAGCAAGGGTGGCGACATCTGCAAAGCGTTCGCCTGCGGGGCCGACGCCGTGATGATCGGCAGCGCGTTTGCCCGCGCCAAAGAAGCGCCCGGCCGCGGTTTCCATTGGGGCATGGCCACCCCGCACGCCAATCTGCCGCGCGGCACCCGCGTCCGCGTCGGCGTGACCGGTACCGTGAAGCAAATCCTCTTTGGCCCGGCAGAACTTGATGACGGCTCTCAGAACCTGATGGGCGCGTTGATGACCTGCATGGGCAACGTTGGCAAGAAGACCATCAAAGAATTTCAAGAGACCGACATCATCATCGCCCCCGCCATCAAGACCGAGGGCAAGGTCTTCCAGACCGTCCAAGGCGTCGGCATGGGCAGCAAGTAAGAGTTGACGGACTGATATGGGTAAGTCGGCAACAATTCCTCTGGGAGCGGTTTTCAACCGCGACTGCCGTCGTCCACCGGAGAACATGCCGACATACGAAGTCATTATCTACTGGAGCGACGAGGACGACGCGTTTATCGCCGAAGTCCCCGAACTCCCCGGCTGTGCCGCCGACGGTCGAACTTACCGTCAAGCCCTAGCCAACGCCGAGGTCATCATCAAGGAATGGATCGCCACTACTAAGGAACTTGGCCGTCCCATCACGGCACCGAAGGGACGACTGGTCTTTGCCTGATCGGGTTCTGCCAATGGCGCGACGTCAGACAAGGGAAAGGGATCAACTCTTGATTCGTGACAAAAGCGTGATGGTTCTGCGATGAACAAGACGCAGTTGGTCAAATATTTGGAGCAAATCGACGCGGGGCTGCAACACGACGCTGAGTTGGTCGTGTATGGCAGCGCGGCCTTTATTCTTCTTGGCGAAGAAGAACGGACGAGCTTGGACATTGATGTTGCCGGGCCATACTCCAAGGCCGATTCTGCGGATTTTCAACAGGCAGCACGGCAGGCCGGCTTGCCGGTCAATCCGGAGGAAACAACCAGCGGCGAGCATATTGAATGGGTGCCGGCCTTGCGCCTTTGCCTGCCGTCTCCCCAACCGGAGACCGAACAGATCCTCTGGCAGGGACGCAAATTGAAGGTCAAGACCGTGTCGGTGGCAGAACTGATCGCCAGTAAATTGATCCGGTACGACGAGATTGACCAGAGCGACATCCAGTTCCTCTGCGCGCAAAGGCCGGTGGAGTGGCCGCGTGTTGCGGAGGCTGTCCGGTCGCTGCCGTCGCCGTTCAACGAAGACGCCTTGGTGAAGGAGAATCTGGAAAACCTGCGCCGTGATATGGCACTATGGCGGGGCAATCCATGAGTCCGCGCGAAAAACTGCAAGCCGCCTATGAGTTGGCGTTTTACCCGCCGCGCCTGAACCGCGCGTGGAACGACATCAAGCAACAACACGTCGCCGATACCGCGGAACTCGCCGAACTGCTGGATATGGCCTTCCGTCTCCACCAAGCCTTGCCGGAAGACGGCGTCGCTTCGCCGGGCGCGCTGAAACGCCTCGCGCTCTACCAAGCCCGGTCGCGCACCTTCGGCATGGTGCGCTTCCTGCGCAACATCCGCGCCGCCATCGGGCTGCCCCCCACCGTTGCCGAAACCGT
>CAZEQV010000336.1:0-3970 GCA_964514435.1 uncultured Verrucomicrobiota bacterium | reverse complement strand
GCCGGTGACGCGGCGATCTGGTCGCGGGTCAACACCGTGACGTTGGCCGGGAAGGTTTCGATCGAGACTTTTTCGTCGGGCAACCGGGTGGAGGTGACGACCACATCGGGCAGACGTTTGGTTTGGTTGGAGACAGTTTCCTCGGCGGTTGCGGGACGGGCGAGGCTGAGAGAGGCGAGCACGACGGCGGAGAGAACGACACGGTTCATGACAGTTTTCCTTTGGTTCGAAGGTTGGGTTGATGAATCGCGTTGGCCGTTATTCTGACTTCCGGTTTCATGCCTACCGCCCCGCCTTCCCCGTTTGGGTGGCTGTTGGGGTTTCGTATCCGGTTACAGCAGCGCCACTGTTGCCGAGTTGCACGGCATTCCCTGCGCCCACGCGATGAGACAACGGGGTCTCAAAGAACTGACGCGACCATAGGAACCTCGACGCTCACTGGCAAGAAATTTTTAAATCATGCTACTCTCGCCACATGACAACAATCATCCAAGAGCTGTTGAACATGAAACCGACTGCCGCCAAAGCGAAGCTTGAAAATCTGACCGAGGAACAACTAGTCGCCCCCGGTCGCGTGGCTTCGCGGGAAAACGCGATGTTGTTGAAAGCGGCGATTTATCTGCATCACGGGTGGCTCAATGAATCTCACCGGATTTCGCAGCAAGTGAAGACGTCGAACGGCAGTTACTGGCACGCGATCATGCACCGCAAGGAAGGTGACTTCAGCAACTCGAAGTATTGGTACCATCGCATCGGTCGTCACCCCATTTTCGCCGAAATGGGCAAGGACTGGGATCCATTCAAATTCGTGGACGAGTGTGAGCGCAGTCCCCAAACCGTTACGGAACTTGAGCGGCGCGAGTTTGAGTTGTTGCTGGAACACACCTGCCGCGCGGCTGTTGGGAACGCTGAATAAGTTTCGGCTGCTTCCGTCGAAGGCTGGAGATGCGCAGAAAGGAGCGCAACCGATGAAACGAATCCTCAAAGTGGTCAGTGTTGGCGTGGCAGCCGCGTTGCTGGTGGCGGCTGCGCCGAACAAAGCTGAAGCGGGGAACAAAGATTGTGACACAGCGGCTGCGATCGTGGCCGGTGTGGCTGCGGTGGGATTATTGGCGGTCATTGCCAGTCAGTCGAACAGCCGCGTGGCCGTGGATTATCGGGTTGGCAGCTATATGCCTCCCCCGCCACCTCCTCCCGTGCAAGAATGGGTGCCGGGACATTACGAAATCAGTCGGGAACGTGTTTGCATACCGGGTTACTGGACAACCGTGACTGAGCCAGCCGAATACGGTTGGGTGCGGCAAGGATGCCGGCGGGTGTGGGTGATGATCAAACCGCCCTGCACCCGCAAAGTCTGGGTGCCGGAGCGGTATGAATGGCAGGAGACAAGGGTTTGGGTGCCGGGCCACTACATGACAGCGAACGGTTACGCCTGCCGGTAAGGGATGGTGTCTCCCACAAGCGAAACGCCCCCGGAGTCAGATCCGGGGGCGTACGAGTTGGGAGATTGTGTGGTGTGTGCGCGTTACTCACCAGCAGTGGGCGTCACGGGTGTCACGCCTTTGCGGGCCAGATATTCTTCCACGCGCAACAGATTGTCTTCACCGGCGCGGCGAATGACCTTCCTCAGGTCATCCATCGAGGAAACCTCTTCCAACTGTTCGTTGACGAACCATTGGAGAAAGTTGTCGGTTGTGTAATTGCATTCTTTCTTGGCGAGTTCCACCAGCTTGTGGATTTGCTTGGTGACCTCCATCTCCCAGCTCAATGACAGCGTGACCGCTTCCTCGGCGGTCTTGAAATTCGCTTTGGGCGCGGCCACGGCCGGTATCCGGACGTCGCCGCCACATTCAACGATGAATTTCACGAACTTCATGGCGTGAGCGCGTTCTTCGTCGGCTTGCGCATAGAAGTGCGCGGCCAGCACCGGCAAGGCTTCATTGGCAAAATGGGCGGCAATCGCCACATACTGAAGCGAGGCGCCGAACTCGTTTCCCACCTGTTGATTCAAGGCATCATTGATTTTCTTTGAGATTAACATAATGGGCGTATCATGCCGCCAAACGGCTCCAAAATCAAGCCGTCCGGCTTTTGGCTCGTTCGGCGATCCACCGGACGGTGCGCGCCATAATGGGAGCCGACATCAAAATGCTGATGTGACCATGCGGTATCCGCCAGATATCGGGATGATGCCACTGCCGCCATAACTCCTCCACGGTTTCAATTGGCGTAAACAGATCGTGACGGGAAGCCACTAGCAGAATGTTCCGCGGGTCTTGCCGGGGTTGATGGGAAATCAAGTTCAAGGGGTCGAGTCGGATCTTCAATCCGTTCAAACGTTGCCTGATTGGTTCGCAAAACTCCGCCTCGGCTATGATCCGATCCATTCGCACCACGGGCGTCATCAGCACCGTCCAGTCCACGCGCGGTTCCGCGCAGGCCAACAGCCCGCTCAGCCATGCGCCCAGTGAAATGCCCCACAAACCCACGCTCGGATTTCCCTGTTCGCGCAGCCAGCCAATCAATGCGCGCGCGTCGGCCACCGCTTGTTGGATGGCTTGGGTCACATGCAGCAGGTCGTCGGAAATGAAGTTCCGCACATCATTGGCGCCGGTCGGTTTGCGTCGGGAATGATAGGGCAGTTCGATCATCGCGGCGTTCACGTTCGCGCGCGTCAAACGCCATGCCAGCGCGGGAAACAAATACCGGTAACCCGCCTCCGCGTTCCAGCCGTGCAACATCACTACCGTCGGTCGTTGCGGCCAATCCTTGCCGGCCCGAAACAGCCGTCCATGCACGGTGTTGTTGGCCTGCCAGCGCGAGGCCAAGGGCGACCGGAAATGGAACGCGCGTCCACCCTCGAACGTGACATCGGCGGAGGACTTGACCGGAGCGTTCAAAAACTCGTGGCTGTGCAGCAAGGCTTCCGCTTCCGCTGCGTGCGCGTCGCCGGTGCGGCTGCGGTGGACGGAACGTTTGCACAGATGCAACGATACACGATCGAACGGTTTGACGATGGCTGATCTCACACCGCAACCTAATCCTGCCGGCTGGCTTGCACAAACCGGTCGAGCCGGTCGAGCGCCTTGCCGGAATCTATCAACGTGCCGGCTTGAATGATCCCCTGTGCCCATGTGCCCGCGTGCCCGGTCACGTAAAGCGCGGCGGCGGCATTGAGCAAGACAATGTCGCGTCGCGGCCCGCGATCAGACCCGGTCAGGATGTCGCGGGTGATTTGAGCGTTGTGCGCGGGGTCGCCCCCGGCAAGGTCTTCCTTTGCGGCGGGCTTGATTCCCAGTTTGGCCGGCAGGACTTCGATACCGGCTACTTGGTTGTGGCGCAGCAGGGCGGCGAGGTTCGGTCCGGTGGTGGTGAGTTCGTCCAGACCGTCGCCGTGGACAACGAGGGCCGATTTGAGGCCAAGAAGTCGGAGCACTTCGGCATAGATGGTGACCCGGTGGGGATCGAATAGTCCGACGACTTGATGGGTGGGGCGGGCCGGGTTGACGAGCGGTCCGAGGATGTTGAACACGGTGCGTTGTTTGCGCTCGGCCAGCTTCTTGCGCACCGGGGCGATGGTCTTGAACGCCGGATGATAGGCAGGAGCGAAGAAGAAGGCGACGCCGGTTTGTTCCAAGCAGCGACGGGCCTTTGGGGGGGCGAGTTCGATGTTCGCTCCGAGCGCGGCGAGAACGTCCGCGCTGCCGGACTGGCTGGTGATGGCGCGGTTGCCATGTTTGGCCACAGCGATGCCGGCCGCGGCGGCCACAAAGGTGACGCAGGTGGAGATGTTGAAGGTGTGCGCCATGTCCGCGCCGGTGCCGCAAACATCGAGGATGATGTGGTTGTGGCGGGAGGGTTCGAGGCCGGGATCAATGGCGCGGGAGCGGAGTTCGCCAGCAAAGCCGGCAATCTCCGACGGCGTTTCGCCCTTTTGTGCCAAGGCGGTGAGGAAACCGGCCTTGTCGTC
>CAZEQV010000335.1:0-3977 GCA_964514435.1 uncultured Verrucomicrobiota bacterium | reverse complement strand
GTCGCGGGACAACGCGAGTTCCTGCGCGCACACGGCGACGGCGGCGGCGTTGCGCCTGTTGTGTTCGCCGTGAAGGGGAATGGTGAACGTGCCGAAATCCGACCGGGTGAAGAATCGGACACGGCATTGCGCGCCGGTGACGACTTCGCGGACGTTGGGGTCGTCGCCGTAGGCGATGATCAGTCCGCGGCGCGGCACGACGGCGACCAGTTGGCGGAAGGCGCGTTTGACGGCCGCAAGGTCCGGGAAGATGTCGGCGTGGTCGAACTCGATGTTGTTGAGGATGACGGTGGACGGCAGGTAATGGACGAACTTGCTGCGTTTGTCGAAGAAGGCGGTGTCGTACTCGTCGCCTTCGATGACGAAGTGCGGTCCTGATGTGATCCGGCAGCCGCCATCGGGAAAGTTGTTTGGGATGCCGCCGATGAGGAACGAGGGGCACATGCCGGCCGATTCCAGCACCCAGGCGAGGAGGGAGGTGGTGGTGGTTTTGCCGTGTGTGCCGGCAATGACGATGGAGTGTCTGCCCCGGATAAAATGTTCGCGCAGCAGTTCCGGCAGGGAGCAGTAGGGATGACCCTCGTCGAGCACGCGCTCGACTTCCGGGTTGCCGCGTTTCATGGCGTTGCCGACTATGACCAGATCGGGCCGATGATCGAGATTGGATTCCCGGTACCCCGCGATGATGTGGATGCCGTGCGCTTCGAGGAACGTGGACATGGGCGGATAGACGTTCTCATCGCTACCGGTGACGACGAATCCGCGGTCCCGGCAGGCGACGGCGAGCGACGCCATGGCGGTGCCGCAAATGCCGATGAAATGCAGGCTGTTGACCTCCTTGTGCAACATCTCGTAGGTTCCCCGCCGGTTTTCATAGCAGACATGACTGCTTCAATCAACGCCCCAGATTTTGATCTTGCCGCCACGCTGGAGTGCGGACAGGCGTTTCGGTGGTCGCGGTCGGCGGATGGTTGGTGGGGTGGGGTTGTGAATGGAAGCGTGTGGCGTGTTCGTCAAACTGGCCACCGGCTGGAGGGAGATTTCGAGGCCCGCTATTTTTCACTCGACCTGGATCTGCGTTCGATCGTGGCGACGTTCCCGGAGGACGGGCCGCTTCGCTTGGCGGTGCAGAAGCATTGGGGGTTGCGCATCCTTCGGCAGGAACCGTGGGAGACGCTGGCATCGTTCATCGCCAGCTCGACGAAGCAGATTGCGCAGATCCGTCAGATCGTGAAGTTGGTGGCGCAGCGATTGGGGCAAGGGGGAGCTTTTCCGGATGTGGAGACGGTGGCGCGCGCGGAGTTGCCGGTATTGTTGGGGTGCAAGTTGGGGTTCCGCGCGAAGTATCTGCAATCGGCGGCGCGGATGATTGATTCCGGTCAGGTTCGGTTGTTCGACCTTGCCGGCTGGGAGTATGAACGGGCACTGGAAGAGCTGCAGAAGATTCCAGGCGTGGGTGAAAAGATCGCCAACTGCGCGCTCTTGTTCGGATGCGGTTTTCACCAGGCGTTTCCCGTGGACGTGTGGGTGCGACGATCCATCAAGCGGCTCTATTTTCCGCGTCGCCGGGCAACGCCGCGCCAGCTTCGGGAATTCACCCGGTCGCATTTTGGTCCGTATGCGGGCTGGGCGCAGCAGTATTTGTTTTATGCGGAGCGGATGCGACAGACTGTGCCGTCACAGTTGACCACTTGCGGCACGGAGCAATAGACGTGGCATGGTGTTTTTCGTTGTGCAATGTGGGGGTGCTGACTATATTTGCCCGCCAATTTCGGGCGCCCATAGCTCAATTGGATAGAGCGTTGGTCTACGGAACCAAAGGTTGCAGGTTCAACTCCTGCTGGGCGCGCCATTCATCGGGTACATATGCCAACGCAACCTTACCCCCACTTCCAGCCTTCACCGCCCGTGGATCAGGTTGGCGTCGAAGAACGAGTCGCCCGCCTCAATTCCCGCAGCATCAAGAAAGGCTCCAAGCTCGCCGCTCTGAAACTGGCGTTGAGCATGATTGACCAGACGACGCTCGAAGGCAGTGATTCGCCCGGCAAGGTTCGCCAGATGTGTTACAAGGCGATGCACCTGCACGATTCCCTGCCGGACCTGCCGCACGTTGCCGCCGTGTGCGTGTACCCGACGCTCGTGCGCGTTGCCAAGGAAACGCTCCGCGGTTCCGGCATCAAGGTCGCGGCTGTCGCCACCGCGTTCCCCAGCGGGCAAGCCGACCGGGAGACGAAGATTCGCGACACCAAATTTGCCATTGAGGAAGGGGCTGATGAAATAGACATGGTGATTTCGCGCGGCGAGTTTTTGAAGGGCAACTACGCGTACGTGTACGACGAAATCGCCGAGTTCAAACAACTGTGCGGCGACGCCGTGCATTTGAAAGTGATTCTGGAAACGGGCGAACTGGGCACGCTCGACTGTGTCCGGCAAGCCAGCGATCTGGCGCTGGCGGCCGGTGGCGATTTCATCAAGACATCCACCGGCAAGATCACCCCGGCGGCCACGCAGCCGGTGGTGTTGGTGATGATGGAAGCGTTGCGCGATTTTCACCAGCGCACCGGGCAGGCTCGCGGGTTGAAGCCGGCCGGCGGCATCCGCACGGCCAAGCAGGCCATTCAATTTCTGGTGATGTTGAAAGAGACGTTGGGCGAACAATGGCTGACGCCGGACCTGTTTCGCATCGGCGCCAGCACGTTGACCAATGACATTCTCATGCAGATCGTGAAGGAAACACAAGGCGTGTATCAGAGCGCCGATTACTTCTCACAGGCATAAACCATGAGCACCACCACCACCGCCACAGATCCCAAGCTTGATTGGTCCTACGCGCCCGCGCCGGAAGGCACGGACCCGCGCATCAAAGCCCGGTACGACTTGTTCATTGACGGGAAATTCCTGCCGGCCTCTGACGGCCAATATCGTTCCATCATCAATCCTGCCACCGAGACGCCGCTGTGTGAAGTGGCCGAGGCAACGGCGGCGGACGTGGACAAAGCGGTCAAAGCGGCGCGGCGCGCTTACATGAAATGGTCAAGACTGTCCGCCAAAGAGCGCGGCAAGTATGTGTTTCGGATTGCGCGTTTGTTGCAGGAACGCGCCCGCGAGTTTGCCGTGGCGGAATCGGTCAACGGCGGAAAACCGATCCGCGAAAGCCGCGACACCGATGTGCCGCTGGCCGCCGCTCATTTTTTCTATTACGCCGGCTGGGCGGATAAACTGGAGTTCGCGTTTCCCGGTAGGCGGGCGCGCTCCCTGGGCGTGTGCGGACAGGTGATACCGTGGAACTTTCCGTTGTTGATGGCGGCGTGGAAGATCGCACCGGCGCTGGCGACGGGCAACACGGTCGTGTTGAAGCCGGCCGAAACGACACCGGTGACGGCCATGAAGCTGGCGGAACTTCTCACCGATGCCGGGTTGCCGGCGGGCGTGGTGAACATCGTTCCCGGCGGACGAGCCACCGGACAAGCCGTGGTGGAACATCCCGGTGTGGACAAGGTGGCGTTCACCGGCTCGACGTCCGTCGGCAAATGGATCATGAAGGCGCTCGCCGGCACGAAGAAGAAATACACGCTCGAACTCGGAGGCAAAGCGGCGAACATCATCTTCGAAGATGCGGCGATTGACCAGGCGGTCGAGGGAATCATCAACGCCATCTTCTTCAATCAGGGTCACGTGTGCTGCGCCGGCTCGCGGTTGCTGGTGCAGGAGAGCGTGGCGGACGCTGTGATTGCCAAGTTGAAGCGCCGGATGAACACGTTGATCGTGGGCGATCCGTTGGACAAGAACACGGACATTGGCGCGATCAATTCCCGCGAGCAGTTGGACAAGATCAACTGCTATCTTCAGATCGGGTTGGAGGAGGGCGCGGAGATGTATCAGGGCGGCAGCGAAACACCCGCGAAAGGGTTCTGGTGCCGGCCCACCCTGTTCACCAACGTCAGCCAATCCCACCGGATCACACAGGAAGAAATCTT
>CAZEQV010000334.1:0-4049 GCA_964514435.1 uncultured Verrucomicrobiota bacterium | reverse complement strand
GACGGAAGGTGTCCGGCTCACGGAGTTGTCGGTGGCACCGTTGTTGGGCGAGGCGATTGTGAGGATTCACAATGCGGAATCCGTGTCGTCCCTGTTCGACATCAACGGGACGCGGGCCGAGTCCTGACCGGACAGATCATTTGCGGTGGAACAATTAACAGTGACGCAAACAAGAGCAGTCGAAGGGAATTAGAGTCATGGCACAACAGATAAAATTAACAGCCCAGTTGCGTTCGGAGTCCGGACGCGGAGCAGTCAAACGCATGCGCGCCAAAGGCGTGGTGCCGGCGGTGGTCTATGGACCTCACACCACGCCGCTGATGATCGGTGTGAACGAGAAGGAGTTGGAAACGCTTCTCAGCCATGCCACCAGCGAGAATCTCCTGGTGGATTTGCAGGTCAGCGAGTCCGGTGGCGTGAAGAACCGACTGGCGTTGATCCAAGACGTGCAACACCACCCGGTCGAAGATGACATTCTGCACGTGGACTTCCGCGAGTTGTCCGCGACCGAGAAATTCCGCACATCGGTGGGGGTGCGCGCCATCGGCGAGCCGACCGGGGTAAAGAACTCAGGCGGCATCCTGGAATTCATTTTGCGCGAGTTGCGGATTGAATGTCTGCCGAAGGACATGCCCGAGCACATTGACATCAATGTGGAGCACCTGGATATCGGCCAGTCCATCCATGTGCGTGAGATCACGCCGCCGCCCGGTGTGGTGTTGTTGGATGACAAGGATCGGCCGGTATTGTTGGTTGCGGCGCCGTTGACGGAAGAAGAACTCACGGCGGCGACGACTGTGGCCGCGGCGGGCGAAGCCGCCGAGCCGGAAGTCATCAAAGCCAAGAAGGAAGAAGGCGAAGCGGGCGCAGCCGAAGGCGCGGAGGCCAAGCCGGCCGCCGGCAAAGCGGAAGCGAAACCCGCGGCCGGGAAGGCCGAAGCCAAACCTGCCGCCGGCAAGGCGGAAGCGAAACCCGCAGCCGGGAAGAAGTAATTGGCCGAGGTCGCGACGGACGTGTCCGTTTCTCCCAAGTTGGTTGTCGGTTTGGGAAACCCCGGAACCGAATACGAGGGAACCCGGCACAACATTGGGTTCGCCGTGTTGGATCGGTTGGCGGCGAAGTTGGAATGTTCTTTTCGAAGCAGGGCAAAGTTTGCGGCGCTCGTCGCCGAGACGGTTCGCGGCCCGGCCCGGTTGGTCCTGGCCAAGCCCCAGACGTTCATGAACCGCAGCGGCGAGTCTGTCGGCGCGATCATGCGCTGGTTGAAGTTGACGCCGGGTGAAATGCTGGTGGTGGTGGACGACGCGGATTTGCCATTGGGACAAATCCGGTTGCGTTTGGCCGGCGGCAGCGGTGGACACAACGGGATGCGTTCGATCTTGGAAACGTTGGGCGGTGACGAGGGTTTTCCGCGGCTGCGAATGGGGATCGGGCGAAGCGGGCCGGTCGGGTGTGACATAACCGGTCACGTATTGGGCCGGTTTGCCGCCGCAGAGAAGGCGGCGGTGGAAAAGACGGTTGATTTGGCAGTTGAAGCCGTCCTGCGATGTGTGGATGATGGATTGACGGCAGCGATGAATCAGTTTAATCGAAAACAGGTTTCCGAGGGGAAACCGGACGAAGGAGAGAGAAAGTGAACAACTACGAAGCATTGGTCATTTTAGATGCGACGGCCAAAGAGGAATCGCAGAAAGAAGTGATTGATCGGATACAAAAGGAAATCGAAGCAGCCGGTGGACGCGTCAGCAAGGTGCAAAAGCTCGGGGTCAAGCCCCTGGCGCATTTGCTGGACAAACATTCGGCGGGTTCCTATGTGAATTACGTGTTCAGCGCACCGGGTCATGCCCTGGCGGTGTTGGATGCCAAGTTTCACCTGGACACCGACGTGTTGCGCTGGCAGTTCTTGAAGCCGACCGAGGTGCCGGCCAAGTTCCGCAATCGCGTGCGCAAACCGCGCCCGGCCGCTGCCGTGGAATCGTAGCCGCAAGGAACCATCATCATGGCATCGCTCAACAAAGTCCTGCTGATCGGCAATCTGACGCGCGATCCAGAAGTCCGATACACGCCCAAGGGCACGGCCGTCTGCACGTTGGGACTGGCGGTCAATGAGCGATACACGACCGGCACCGGCGAACAAAAGGAAGAGACCATTTTTGTGGACGTGGATGTCTGGGGGCGCACGGCGGAAATTGCCGGCCAATACTTGTCAAAGGGTCGCCCCGTGTTCATCGAGGGGCGGCTGAAGCTTGACCAGTGGGACGACAAGGAGACCGGCCAAAAGCGCTCGAAGTTGAAGGTTGTCGGGCTTGGTGTGCAGTTTCTTGGACCGCCCAAGGGCGGGGAATTCAAGGATGAGGCTCCCGCCGGGGGCGAGCGCGCCGCAACCAGTCGCAGCAGCGCGCCGCGCCGGCCGGCATCGCCAGCGGCGCAACCGGGACCGGGCGCCGAAGAAGCGCCGCCTGTGGACGACGACAACATACCGTTTTGAACGCAGTAGAAACCTGTAACACGGAAAGAAGAGAAGAAGCATCATGGCCAGAGAACGAACAGAAGAACGGGAGCGAACTCCCCGATCCAAGCGTGAACCCATCGTCAAACGCAACTGCACGTTGTGCGAGGATCAGGTGGAGCTGGATTACAAACAAACGGAATTGCTGAAGAAGTTTTTGACCGAGCGCGGCAAGATTCTGCCCAGCCGGTTGACCGGCAACTGTGCGAAGCATCAGCGGGCACTGGCCACGGCCATCAAACGCGCCCGGGTGATGTTGTTTCTTCGCTGACCGTGGGGCGTGAGTCCAATCAACCATTCAGGAGCAGCACATGAGCACAGAAATCATTTTGACGACTGATGTGGAAAACGTCGGCATTGCCGGCGACGTGGTGAAGGTGTCGGACGGATTTGCGCGGAACTATTTGTTGCCGCAGGGCAAGGCCGTGCCGGCCGATGCCGGCAATCTGCGCCGCATCGAATTGCTTCGCAAGAAGCGCGAGGCCGAATTGGCCGCCCAGCTTGAGGAAGCCAAGAAGACAGCCAAGCGTATCGTGGCGCACACCGCGCGGTTCAAGACTCCGGCCGGGTCGGATGGCAAGTTGTTTGGCTCGATCACGGCCAATGACATTGCCAAGGATCTGAAGGAGGCCGGCATCGAGGTGGATCGCCGCAAGATCGCCCTCGAACATCCCATCCGCGAGGTGGGTGTGTTTGAAGTGGACATCAAGCTGCACGCCGAGGTGGTTCAGAAAATCAAGGTTGTGGTCGAGAGTTCCACTCCGGACGCCGCACCGGCGGCCCCGGTGCCGTCCCAGGGATAACGTCGTGGGGGAAAGCGCGCCCAATGGCATCCACCAGCCCTGCTTCTTCGCCTGACAATCGGGATTCTTCCCGGCGGGAGAAGCGCAAGGATACCGGGCGGGGGGCGCCGGTCGTGTTGGACCGGGTGCTACCGAACAGTCTGGATGCCGAGATCGCGGTTTTGGGGGCGATGTTGATCAGTCCGCAAGACGCCGCGCCGTTGGTGCGCGAGCGTTTGACGGAGCAGCATTTTTACTACGGCCCGCATCAGGTGTTGTATCGCGAATTGGCGGCGATGCAGGATTCGATGCAAGCGGTGGACATGATCACGCTGTCGCAGCGCCTGTCGGACAAGAACCTTTTGGAGGAGGTCGGCGGGCAGGTTTACCTGATGGACCTGGTGACGCGCGTGCCGACGGCGGCGCATGTGGAGCATTATCTCCAGATTGTTCAGGAGAAATATCTGCTGCGGCAACTGATCGCGGCCGGCTCGGACATCATCGCCCAGGCGTTCGAGCAGCAGGATGACGTGGAAGCCTGGGTCAATGAGGTCGAACAGCAGATTTTCAAGATCACGGAGGAACGCGCGGTTACCGGGCCGAAACCCATCCGCGACCTGATCAAGGACGCGTTCGCGAGCATCGAGAAATTGTACGATCAACGGGGGGCGCTGTCGGGGTTGCCCACCGGCTTTCGTGATTTTGACCGGTTGACCTCCGGGCTGCACGAAGGGGAAATGATTGTGATCGCGGCCCGT
>CAZEQV010000333.1:0-4051 GCA_964514435.1 uncultured Verrucomicrobiota bacterium | reverse complement strand
CTGCGCATCGGCGTCTTGCTTGGCAATCACGGGCGGCTCGATGTCGTCCGGCAACTGGGCGCGGATCCGGGCGATCTTGTCGCGCACGTCCTGGGCGGCCACGTCCACGTTGCGCTTCAACTCAAACTCAATGGTGATGGCGCTGACTTGTTCTCGGCTGATGGAACTCAGCGTGCGGATGCCTTCGATGGTGTTGAGTTCCTCCTCGATGACCTCGGTGACTTCGGTTTCGACCACCTCGGGACTTGCCCCCGGATAGACAGTGGTCACGGCGACAATGGGCGGATCAATGTCGGGGAACTCGCGTACCGGCATCCGTGTGTATCCGAGCCAGCCAATCACCACAATGGCCACGGTCATCATCGTGGCGAAAACAGGACGGCGAATGCAGACTTGGGGAAGATTCATGGCGTGTCAGCCTTGCGGCGGCAGGACGGCCACCGGAGTCTGGTCTCGCAATTTCTGCTGGCCGGCCACCACGACGGTTTCGCCCGCCTTGACTCCGGTGGTGATTTCCACCTTGCCGGGCATTCGTTGTCCAATCGTCACCTCGCGACGCAAGGCGGTGCCGTTCTCGACGACGAACACGATCACCTTGTCAATCAACGGCACCAAAGCCTTTTCGGGAATGACCACGGCGTTGTCGCGCGTACCGGCAATGAGTTCGGCGTTGGCAAACATACCGGGACGCAGCAACCCTTCGGGATTGGGGACTGTCGCGCGGACTTTGACCGTGCGGGTGGAATCTTCCACGCGGGGATCAATGAAGTAAACGGTACCGGCAAACCGGCGGCCCGGCAACGCGGCGACCATGACCGCAACGCTTTGGCCGATGCGCAACAGTGCCAGGTGCCGTTCCGGTACGTTGAAGTCGGCTTTGATCGGGTCAATGTCCACGATGGTCACAAGCGTCTCACCCCGGTCCACATACTTGCCGGCGCTGACCAGTCGTTGGCTGACAAATCCTTTGAACGGCGAAACAATCGTGGCGTCCTGCAATTGTTTGGTGGCCAGTGTGACGAGAGCATGAGCCTCCTTGAACTCAGCTTGCGCGTCGTCGAATTCCTGCGTGGAGATGGCTTTGGTCTGGAGAAGATCACGGCTGCGTTCGAGATTGCTGCGGGCGCGGGTCAGTCGCGCTTGCGCGGCATCAAGTTGAGCTTGGAGCTTGGCATCGTCCAGTTTGAACAACACGTCGCCCTTGGAAACCTGTTTTCCTTCCTCGAACGAGACGGTCACGATGCGACCTTCCACTTCGGCTTTGATCTGAACCGACTCGTTGGGAGCCAGAGTGCCGACGGCGGCGATCTTGTCTTCCACGCGTTCGACGGCCGCCACGACGGCCTCGACAGGCATGGAGAACCCGCCCGGTGGCGGTCCCGAAGGCGCAGGCTTGCTGCAGCCGGCCAGCAATAAAACAAACACGGACGCACTGATCACAATCGAACGAGTCATATTCACATCCCTTTCCACATGACAACGCGCCGATTCAATCACGGGAATCGGCCCCTGTGAAGCAAAGATGCAGACGGGTAGAGAAATGCCGTCGTCAGGAGTAGACTTTGACGGAGGGTGATTATGACAAAACCAACAATCAGCGAGGAAGGCGGGGCGACATTGGTGCGGTGGGCGCGTCGCGCCGTGGAAGCGGCTGTGCGTGGGGAACGGCCATTTCGTCCGGCTACATCAGAAATCACCGTGGAATTGAGCCAGCCGCTGGCCGTGTTCGTGACGTTGAAGAAGCGTGGCGAACTGCGGGGCTGTATTGGCCAGATGAATTACGACCGGCCCCTGTGGGAGAATCTCTTGCAGGCGGCCATCGCATCGGCGTTGGATGACCCGCGTTTTTCAAGGGTCGAACCGTCGGAGTTGGGTGATCTGACGGTGGAAGTGTCGGTGTTAAGCCGGCCGGATCCCATTGCCGATGCCAGTCAGTTTGACGCGAGCCGGCACGGAATCATTGTGCAGCGCGGGTGGAGCCGGGCGTTGTTGCTTCCCAAAGTGGCCGAGGAATACGGTTGGGACGAGGAACAGGTGTTGCGTTGCGTCTGCCAGAAGGCCGGATTAGATGCCAACGCGTGGCGCGAGGCCGGCACGCAACTCGAAGTGTTCACGGCGTTGGATTTTTCGGAGCATCACCCGGCAACTCCAGCGTGACGTGACGGGTCCGGTATTGAATCGTGATGCGATAGTGCGACAAGAAACTGTGCCCCAGAATGCCGTGGTAGGACAACGCTGGGCGTTGGTCTTGCGTGGGAAGGTGGATGATGGCGTCAACTTGCCGGGCTTCGACAGCCCCCACCTTGATCGTTTCGAGTGTGAGGAATGGCGTGCCGGCAAGGTTCATGGCCTTGGCGGTGGCCGGCAAGATGACAGTCTCGGCCGCGCCGGTATCCAGAATGAAGCGGAACGGACCTTTGCCGTTGATGAACGTCTGCAGTTGAATGTGGTTGTCGCGAAGTTCGAACGGAATCGCGTTGGTGGCCGGTCGGGGAGGGAAGCCGGCAGGTTCGGGCAGCAGTTGCAGCGTCTTGCCGGGATAGTCCAAAGTGACGATGAAGCGCGACAGAAACGTGTGACCTAGGATGCCGGCATAGTGGATGCCCTGATTGAGGCGCAACGGTACGGCTTGGGGCGGATCGAATACGAACACCGTAAGTTTTTCCGTGCGGACATTGCCGACGATCAACGAATCGAGTGTACCGGCTCTTTGGTTGCCGATGGCCGGATAGGTTGTGAGGCCGGCCGCCTTTGCCGTGGGCGGCGTGATGATGGTTTCCGTCGCACCCGTATCAATGATCATGGGGAAGGGACCATGACCGTTGAGGGTGGCTTTTAGGAAGGGTATGCGTCCGAGGATTTCAACCGGTATGTTTTCCCCACCGGCAACGAGCGGAGCAAGGAACAACAGCGCTAGTGATGGCAAGGTTGGCCGACGAAGTCTCACCGGGCCCCGGCGCGCGTGAGCAAGACGACGATGTCATCGCTGCCACGGCGTTGAGCCGCTTCCAGGGGGGTAAATCCAAACGCGGTTTTGACATTGGGTCGCGCGCCTTTGGCAAGAAGCTGTTGCACGACTTTGGCGTTACCGCCTTCGATCGCTTGCGTGAGAGCGGTTTGCTGGTCACGGTCAGCCACGTTGACGTTGGCGCCGGCTTCGAGGAGGCGCTGCACGATCTCCCCGTGTCCGTTGCGGGCGGCAAACATCAACGCTGTGGAGCCATTGCGGGACTGGGTGTTTGGCAACGCCCCTTTCTTCAGCAGCAATTCCACGATCTCTGTGAACCCACCGGCGGCGGCTCCCATCAACGCGGTGGAACCATGTGCGTTTGGCGCGTTGACGGCGGCGCCACGTTCCAGAATCTGTTGAACCGCGATCGTGTCGCCGACGCTGGAGGCGAGAATCAAATCGGTGTTGCCATTTTGACGGTTGTGTTCACTGAACGAGGCCGCTATCGCGCCCTGGCTTTCCGGTGCGCTGACGATGACTAGCGGAACGGACAGGCGAACGCCCACTTCGCGGGTGCGAAAGTCACCGGGAATGGAAGGCGTGACCGCCACGGCGCCGCCACCATTATTTCCACCGCCGGCGGCGACAACTTGCGGCGCCTGATAGCTGGTAGGATAGATGAATTCGTTGACGACCTTGATTTCCGCGGCAAACAGGGCAGGGGACGCCAGTGCGAAGGTGAGGATTGCCGTAGCGATGGACTTGGTCATGGCGTGTTTCCTTTCCGTTGGGAGCGTAGTCCTGAACGCCCGAAAATCAAGGAATTGTTGCCAAGTCGAAAACGCACAAACCACCGGAAGTCGTGTTATCACCTTGACGCTGGGGCTATACTGCAGGCGAATAACACGGTGGCCACGAATGAACACGAATCAGCACAAATTGGTGGGGACGGATCGCCGAGCCGTCCGCCTTCGTTTCCCATCGGTTATCATTCGTTCAAATTCGCGGCCAACCGAGCCAAGAGGAACTGAACCAATCAGCATCAACTAAGAACTAACAATCATTTGCGCAGCTTCGGCTGCTGTCTGTCACGAAACCTCG
>CAZEQV010000332.1:0-4059 GCA_964514435.1 uncultured Verrucomicrobiota bacterium | reverse complement strand
AACATTGTTAATGGAACAAACTCATTTGGCAAAAGCCAAAGGTCAACTGCGAGTTTATCATGGATGAAGCATAGGGAAGGGTAATCAACGGGTCAAGCGTAATGGCAGGCACTTCGAGAGCGGTCCGATATGCAGGAGGTGGGATCAGATGGTGTTTTTTGGCTTGTGCCTGACGCCGACAGAAGCCAAAGTCACGTTATTCTCAGCCAGAGGAAATTTTGATGGAAAAAGCCAAAGTCGATCAACCGGTTTGGTTTCCACGGTGGGCGGAAATCTTGCCCCAATTGCGTTTACCGGCGTTGCATCAGCAGCAATATCGGCTCGCGATTATTCAATACTTGCGGTTTTGCAAGCTGACGGGGCAGAAAGCCACGATTAGCTCTGCCCGGGCCTTCATGGAGGACGTGACAGCCAACCGGCGGTTGGCTGCTTCGCAGTTTGCGATGTGGAAAGAGGCGATCAACTGGTTTTTCAGGGAAGGAAGCAAGCAAATGCCGGTAGGGATGGCTGGCTCAGCCGTCCGCGATTGGAAAAAAGAACGGCGGGCTGGGCCAGCCCGCCCTACCAACAACAGGACGGACGTTCCACCACCGGCGGCCGCTGATCTGGGCAACAGCGAATGGGAGCGGCGGTTGATTCAGCAGTTGCGGGTCGGCCATTATCTCTGGCGGACGGAGCAAGCTTACCGGCATTGGGCCGGACGATTTGCCCAGTGGCTGATTGCGTCTGGGCCGCCGCACGATTCGGTGAAGGGGCCGGATTTCATGGTGGTCAACGAGGACGACATTCGCACCTATCTCACGGAGTTGGCGACAGAGCATCGCACTTCGGCTTCCAGTCAGAAACAGGCACTCAATGCGTTGGTGTTTTTGTTGCGGGAGGTGTATGGCCGCGAGTTGGGCGATTTTGGGGATTTTGCGCGGGCCAAGCGCCCTGTCCGTATTCCGGTGGTTTTGGCACGGGAAGAATGTCGGCAATTGTTTGCGGCCCTGACGGGAACCAATCGGCTCATGGCCGAGTTGATGTATGGCAGTGGACTGCGCTTGATGGAACTGCTGGGTTTGCGGGTGAAAGACCTTGATTTAGAGCGGGGACAGCTTGTTGTCCGGGCCGGCAAGGGCGACAAGGATCGGGTGACGGTTCTGCCAGATTCATTGATTGGACGTTTGCGGGAACATCTCGATTGGTTGCACGCTCTGTACGAACAGGATCGGCAAAACGGCTTGCCCGGCGTTTGGCTGCCGGAGGGATTAGAGCGCAAGTATCCGAAAGCCGGGGAGTCGTGGGAATGGCAATGGGTGTTCCCCTCGCGGCAACTGATGAATGATCCTCGCTCCGGTATCAGACGGCGTCATCATATCTTGGATGCCACTTTTCAGCAGATTATCAAGCAAGCGGCACTCAAAGCCAAACTCCACAAACGGGTCACGCCGCACGTGCTCCGCCATTCCTTCGCGACGCACCTGCTGGAATCCGGTACTGACATTCGCACTTTACAGGAATTGCTCGGCCACAAAGACGTGGCGACGACGCAAATCTACACGCACGTGATGAGGAAGCCCGGTCTCGGCGTGAAAAGCCCGCTGGATGTCGTCTGAGCCAACACCTTGCGCGGTTGTTTTTGGAGCGTGATTTGAAATTCCAATTCCGACGGCTCTTATAGCCGAGAGCCTGCTCGCGGCACGTGCAAACGAGGGCGAACGACTGGACCCGCGAGCAGGTCCGAGAGGGACTCGCGACTCCAGTCGGAGCTAACGGCTACAAAACACAATTCTAAACAGCCCTCTTGGGGCGTGTTTGAAAGTTCGGTAGCACAGGCGTCCCGTGTCGGGACGTTGTCCCGAACGGGACTCACGTACCTGCCTGTATCGGGGTGCGAATCGGACCAACAGCACAGGCACGAGGCCTATGCTACCGGCGATTAGGATGTTATGGGCGAATTTCAAAACACTCTCTGAAAAACACGCTTTCACCTACTATCTTGCCTGCCCTAAACCAGCTCGGCTCCGTTGGTGGAGCGGCAGATGTAGATTTGCGGGCGGAGTTTGGTGGATTGTTCGTAGGTCGTGCTCACTTGGCGGACGAAAGCCTCAGCTTGCCGGCTTTCCACCAACGCCACGGCGCACCCGCCGAAACCGGCCCCTGTCATTCTCGCGCCAAAACAGCCGGGCGCCTTACGGGCGCAATCCACGATCACGTTCAATGCTTCATTGGTAACTTCGAAATCATGACGGAGACTTTCATGGCTTTCATTCATGAGCTTGCCCAACAGCGTGGCATCACCGGCCCGCATGGCGGCGGCGGCGTTTACGGTGCGTTCGTTCTCGGTGATGACATGGCGCGCGCGACGGCGGGTCATCTCATCAAGCTGACCGGCGCGCGATTCAAACTGCGCCGAGCTGACGTCGCGGAGCGCCTTCACTCCAAAGAATTTCGCCGCGGCTTCGCATTGCGACCGGCGTTCGTTGTACGCGCTGTCCACCAGTCCGCGTCGGGTCGTCGTGTCGAGGATGATGACGCTCGTGGCAGCCGGCAGTGGCACCAGTTGATATTCCAATGACCGGCAATCCAACAGCAAGGCGTGTCCATCCTTGCCGGCGGCGGAGATGGTCTGATCCATGATGCCGCAGTTGACGCCCACCCACTTGTTCTCCGCCCGCTGTCCGAGCTTGGCCATTTCAATCGCGTTCCATTTGAAACCTGACACCGCGCCGAACGCCCGCGCTGTCGCCAGCTCCAGAGCCGCCGACGAGGAAAGCCCTGCGCCGATGGGCACGTCGCTGTCGCGGACGCCTTCCCAACCGCGCAATTTGTGCCCGGCATCCTGCAGCGCCCACGCCACGCCCTTGATGTGCTCGGACCATTTCTCTTTGGCTTTCTCGAAATGGCTCAACGAGAAATCTGTGGTCTTGTCGTACTCCAACGAATGAACGATCACCCGGTCATCTTCGCGGGGACGCAAGGCCATCCATACCGCCCGGTCAATGGCCATCGGCATCACAAAGCCATCATTGTAGTCGGTATGTTCGCCGATGAGGTTGACCCGGCCGGGAGCGCGGACGATGTGCGTCGGCTTGGCGTGAAACTTGTCTTCAAATGCTTTCGCAATCTTCTGTTGGAGGTCTGTCATGACGTTCGTTCCTTGAAATGTGTGGGGGGCAACGCCCGCAATCGTTCCGCTGCTTGTTCCGCCGTGAGATCTCGCTGGGCTTCGGCCAGCATCTCGTAGCCGACCATGAACTTTTTCACCGTTGCTGATCGCAGCAACGGTGGGAAAAAGTGCGCGTGCAACTGCCAGTGATCATGATGGCCGGTATCGAACGGTGCTCCGTGCCAACCCATCGAATAGGGGAAGCTTGCTTCGAAGAGGTTGTCGTACCGGACGAGCAGTTCCTTGAGGATACCGGCAAGCCCGTCGCGTTCGCTGCCGGTAAGGTCGGGCAACCGCAGCACCTGACGGCGTCGAGGCATCAACAACGCTTCAAACGGCCACAACGCCCAATACGGAACCACCGCCAGCCAGTGATCGTTCTCCGCGACTATTCGCTGTTTCTGCTGTGACTCGAGTTCGGCGTAATCCAGCAGCAACGGGCGATGATGTTCCCGGTAGTATTGAAGCTGTTCACGGTCTTCCTTGGCCGGCTCATTCGGCAACGCCGTGCCGCACCAAATCTGGCCGTGCGGATGCGGGTTGGAGCATCCCATCACGTCACCCTTGTTCTCGAAAACCTGCACCCAACGCCAGTCACGTCCCAGTTCGGCGGTCTGTTCCGACCACACATCCACAACGCGCCGAATGTCCGGCACGCTCATTTCCGCGAGCGTCAGATCATGCCGGGGCGAAAAACAGATGACACGGCTGGTGCCCGGTTGCGCCTCACTTCGCAGCAAGGGATGAGAAACGATTTCGCCCCGTGGCGTGTCCGGCAACATCGCCGCGAAGTCGTTGGTGAACACGAACGTGCTTTCATAGCGAGGATTCGTGGCATGACCCGCGCGGACGTTGCCGGGACAGAGATAACACTTCGGCTCGTGCGCGGGACGCTGGGCGGGCGCAGG